>JAGQPC010001048.1 GCA_020426925.1 Planctomycetales bacterium
CGCTGACACCGCTTGCTGACCACGCCGTCGGGTTCTTGCCTTTGCCAACTTCGAGTGTATAACCTTTGAAGGTACGGCCACCGGCAGTGCCACGGATAGCAAGTGCCCGTCCATCGTAACTTACAGTAGTGCCTCTGATTGGCGTTGTAATGTACGCCGCGGGAAATGGCCGGGTGGCTGACAGTGCTTTGCGAGCGTTAATTCGGCCGAAGCCAGTGCGTTCATCAAAGCCTGGTGTATCAATGTCGTCTGCAGTGGCTCTGAGAGTGCTGCGTACTTCTTCGGCTGTCCAGTCAGGGTGGGCGGATAGGATGAGGCCGGCGAGGCCAGCTACCATTGGTGACGACAGCGACGTTCCGCTGTTTTGAAGGAGCCCAGGGCCAACTCGAAAGTCCGATACCCAATCTTTTGAGTGGCTGTCGGATTCTAGTAATAAGATGTCAGTTCCCGGCGCGGCGAGCTCAACTGTGCTCGCAAATGTGGAAAATGGGGCTCTTGCGTCATCTGGCGTTGTTGCTGCGACTGAAATCACTTCCGGGAAGCTGCTGGGGTAGCTCTGATAGTCATCATACTTTCCGGTGTTGCCAGCTGCGGAAATTAGAAGTGCTCCTTGGTTGTGAGCGTATCGTATTGTGTCGGTAAATGCTTGTGATGCTCCCGGCCCTGCCTTGTCAACGCCATAGCTCATATTGATGATGTCGGCACCGTTTAGGACAGCGTATAGAATTGCTGAATTGCCTTCGACTTCAGCTTTAACTGCCATGATTTTGCCTTGCCACATGACGCCTGTGATGTCTCGATCGTTGTTGCCAAGTGCAGCGGCTACTCCAGAAACTGCGGTACCATGTATGTCAAAATCTTCTGGGTCATTGTCAACAAGGTCGTCCCAGAATTGGTAGAAGTCATATCCGATCCAATCATCGACAAAGCCGTTGAGGTCATCGTCTTTGCCGTTCGTGCGTTTGTCGTGGCCACTGGCGTCACGCCCTAGCTCACCTTGGTTCTGCCAAATGTTGCTGGTTTCCGGTTGATCAAGATTACCAGCAATGTCGGGATGAGAAAGGTCTAGTCCTGAATCAATGACTGCGATGACGACGTCACGAGATCCTGTCGTCACATTCCAGGCTTCTTCAATGTTGATCTTCTTGAGCCACCAGAGGTCATCGAGCTCCTGTCCCCACGAGTTTGAAGAATGATAGTAGGGGTCATTGGGAACAGCAGCAAGTTCAGCAACTGGTTCTGGTTCAACGAATTCAACGCCAGCTTGCTTAATCTGAGCAGCAGTTTGTTTGAGGCGTTGGACTGCTTTGGTGTGACGGCTACTGATTGGTTTAAAGTCGAATGAGCTTGTTCCGTCATCTGTTACTTCAATGATCTGTGGATTCTCAGGAAGATCTACGGTGAACCAGCGAAAGGCTGGTTCATTGATCTTGGTTTTAGATACAAGCGAGGGATACAGCGGGTTGATGTCTTGAAGGGCGATGTTTTGTAAACCTGGCACAGCTTTTTTTGCAGCGGCGACACGCTCTTTATTTCTGCGATTGATGGCTGTTCCGGTTGAGGCTGGTGCGTCTGAGGGGCCAGGATCGCTGGGATTGAACGATGGACGTGGTGGGTCGGCTAGGTTTTCCAGGGCGGCGTGTAGTTTGCGGGCTTGGTCGGGAGTAGCGCGGAACGACAGGTGACCGGTCACTATTTTAGGATGGTCGCTCGAAGGTGAAATTACATTGCTCGGGAGATACGACGGAAACGCTCCGTTGCTGAATCCAACAACCAACAGAACTGCTGCAAGGATCGAGGCCCCGATTGTCAGCCACCGTTTGATTGGCGTGTGCATACGGTCACAGTATCAGAGATTGATTCAAAGGCGAAATGCACTGTCACTTAGCGCCGTAATTCGCGATGATAACAAGGCGCCTCGCCTGGCTAAGTCAGTGCTCGGGAGCATGACGAGCCAATCTTTAGTTGCTGCGGTTTCGCAGTTTCGTTCTTTTTGAAAGAGACTTCCAACGAAGTTGGCCTTACAGGCATTGGGTCGGTGTTGATGCGGAGTTCTCACCGTGGCGGCTGTGAGCGACCGGCTGTTTTCACGTTCAATGCCTGCACGGGAAATGTTGGGGATGGTTCTGAGTCGCCATGGCTCAGGCGAGGTGGGTATGGAAAAGGACGCCCAAATGAGCGTCCAGGTTTGACGAATTAAGAACATTCGGAAGCAGGTTTTGGCTGCCAGTGTAAGTCCCGCTCGACACGCAAGCCCAATGGGCCACGGGCAGCTAAGAGTTCATCCAGTGAGAAGTAGCCAAATTCACGCTCGAATCCAATTACCAGGCCGAAGCAAAGGCGTTCGTCCGGATCGAATTCAACGACGTACCACGTCCAGTCCGAGTCTGGCGTAAACCATTTCATTCTGGCTACGGGGTCGTCCTCAAGTTCCGTGGCATACAACTGTGGAATCTGGTCGACCAAGTCGTCTGGCATGAGGTCATGAACGTTATCCGACATGGCACACCTCGCGAACACTTAAGAGTGACAGAAGGTCGTCACCAGCAAGCTCGTCTGGTTTTGCGCCATGTGGAAGATTGATCGCCTTTACGCGAACGAACTCGTGACACAAGATTCCCAATGCTAGGTTCGTTGCCTGCTCCGTTCCCCCGTCCCACAGCCAGATAATATCTCGTTCTGTTGCGCGAAGAATCTGTGATTGGCGTTCACTCAAGAATGCGCCAAACGTGGCTACGACAGAACGCATGCCAGTCTTTTGCGCAATCATTGCGGCACTAAGAGGACCTTCGGTAACGACAAGAGGTGCATCGGCGTCGGTGTCGCGCAACGCGTCTCGAAGTCCAAAGACAACTTCGTTGCGAGGAAAGTTCTTCCAGAACCGATAGCGTGGCGTTTCCGTCGGCCACGGATTCAATTCACCCGCGTACCGTCCAAGGTACGCGACAGGATTCTCGGACTCTCCTTGTCCAGGAAGGAAGACAGGAATCGCAACGTAGCCACTCAAAAACGTGTTGGGCCGCGTGACTAGTCCAAATCCAAATCGTTCGATGGTTGCGGGAGTAAAGCCACGGTCGTCAAGCAAATATCGACACGATTGATCGACGTTATAAAACCAACTGAGCGGCTTGAGTGGCGGATTCAGATCGAGTAGGTTGGTATTTTGCTCAAGAGTCGGCGAGTGATTGTCTTGCAGGGAATCCTCGCTGGCTTTTTCTTTTGACTCGATCGGGTCGACCCGTTCTTCCCTCCTCTGCTGATTCGGCGGCTTGGACTCACCAAGCTCCGGAAACGCATCTAGGAACCACAGTCGCACATGCTTGTACGATTCTAGTTTGGCGAGTCGCATCACGAGTTCGATCACGCTTCCGCCAAGTGGCTTGCTGACATTGTGATCCGCGGTTGAAAAACAGACCCACTGCCAGATGCCTTTGCGACAATCGGCGACGAAGCCCTCGGCGTTGGGCTTGATCTCGTTATGTCGATGGTCAGGCAAGGGGCACGCGATACGGATTCGCCCATTGCGCTCCCTGAAATCGATTCCAAACTTTTCGAAGATTTGCGGAATCCCTATTTCTCGCTTGACACGTTCGAAGTCTAAATGCATGACTG
>JAGQPC010001049.1 GCA_020426925.1 Planctomycetales bacterium
CAACTGAAAACAAAGGTGCCGTCACCATTGCCACTGTCTGGCAGTGAAAGTTCAGCGGTCGCTGCGTAACCAAGGTTGCCCAACTCATTGAATTCGTTTTCATTCATTCCATCGAGCGACACTTGGAACGCTGCTGATCCCGGCGCATCGGCACTCAGTGGATCCGCGGACCAAGCTTCGACGTCAAACGATAATCGTAGGGCGTGAACGTCGCTTGATACAATTGAGGTCTCAAATACAAGCTCCTTCGCCATATCGTCCACCGAACCGATTGCAAGTGTTCGATCCAATTCGGCAGGACTGCCCGCGTTGTACGTTTCCGCCTGCGTGTTGTTGCTTGGAAGTGACTGCGTAATGTCGCTTATGATTCGCCCGCCAATATTGGCAAACCACCCTGGTGGGAGGTGCGTCATTCCAATCGGAACTCCGCTTCCAAGAGCCGCATCGAAGTCCTGAGCATAGTAGCCGTCAATTCCGTTGACCGTGATCGTGTGCTGTCCAACTGCTTCGTGGAAACCAATGTCGATCGGCTGAACGCCTCTGTCCGCAGCAGTGTCGCGGAAGCGTGAAGGCTCGCCTCGTGGATTGCCATCGAAGTCTTGGTCTGGGGTCGTGATGGTCGTACCCGCATCAATCGCCGGAGAATTTGGCTTGATGTGATAGTCGGTGTCTCCAACGAATTCTGGTGAACGGTACAGGTTCATTGCGAGGTCTGCCGGAAGGCCGTTTCTATTCAGCTGTGACTCTTCCCCGAACCAATTCGGGTAGTTTTCAAAGTCACTATCCATGTTGCTGAAAAAAAGGTTGTGGACAACGTTATTGTCCCGGGGAAGAACTTCGAACGATCCCGCAGATGCGATGCCAATCGCATTCTGCGCGAAAATATTGTTCCTAAAAGACATCGCTCCGGCCCGGTGAAAAATCCCGGCACCGCCGTTGTTAACAATCGTGTTATTGACGACTGATGTGGAAAGACCACCCGTCCCCGAAAACGACATCCCGTGTGACGTATTGTCAACGATCAGGTTATTCCAGAATCTCCCACTCACGTTTCCCGAAGCTCCATTCCAACTGAATGACGCACCCGAAACTCCAACGTTGTTTGCGCTGATGATATTCTTCGTGAGCGTACTCGATACAGAGCTTCCACTTCGCGGAATGCATCCATTGGCGTATGAAGACACAAGTTCCATTCCAGTTTCATTCGAATGGATATGGTTCTCGGCAACGAAACTCGCATTGCCAGATCCGCTGCATCCGCTGGATTGCGCTCTGAGCAGAATCCCGATTTGATTGCCGTAGACCTCGTTATTTCGAATTTGAACTTCGTCTCCGTCTATTGAGTCGCTGCCACCCGTTTCAACCGAAATGCCATGCGAAGCGTTGTCGTGAATTCTAGAGTCCTCAATTCGAACAAACACATCGCCGTCTCCGAAGTCGTTGATTTCGACTCCGCGCGCGGCGAAGCTCACTTCAGTGTGTCGCAGTGTTGCATTTCCGTCGGTAACGCGTATCCCATTCCAGTCATCCGCGGCGGGAGTCGATTGGGCTGAAGTAAATCTTATGATCTCCGCAGGTTCAGCTTCAGCAACCAAGCTGCCGTTCACATCAATGCGCGTGTTTGCTTCAAAGAGCAATGAACTTCCCGGCGCGATCGCCAACTCACTTCCGCGCCCCACAATCAAACTGGACTCAACCAGATATACATCTTTGGGCAACGTCGTCGAGACCTTCCCTCCAATAGTGCGCTTCGTCGCGGTATCGTCACTTACGACGTGCACTGCATCGCTCGACGATCCATGCCCTTCGGCGTCAATCGTGATGGTCACTTCGTCATTCTCTTCGTCGAACGGATTGTTCACTGTTTCGAGAATGACTTCGGTGGAGCTTTCTCCCGCTGGGATCCGAGTCAGAATTGGTGTCCATAGCGCTAACGGGTTGGAGCTCTGCAACGAAACGTCCAGCGGTGCGTCCAAGTCCCCGTCCCTCGTCAGCACTGCCACTACGGGCGCCCCTCCCGGTGACTCATTGACTGAACTCTCCATCACTTCGACAGTCACCGCCAACAATCGTCGTTCTTCAAGAAACTCGTTCTGCAAACGTTTGCATCCTAACCTTCGATTATAAGCGCGATTCATTCGTAATCCCTTGATGGTATGTGAAACGATTGTTGACCAAATGAGTACCTGTCATTGTCGCTGATTCTCCCTGATATGTTGACTCTGTTCAACTGAAACACCTACGCTTCGTGCCATTCGTGGCCGTGTTAGTAGGTTGGTTCGAAAAACATCCCGTAGTTTGTGGTTCTTTCACGCAGAGTCAGAACGAAGGATATTGCCGCTCGTCGAAGCGGTGGAAAACAGCGACACCGGCCAAAAGTTTTGGTCACTCGTTGACAGCGATTGCTGGCGAATGGCGACCCGAAACGGGGCCGTTCGTGCGCAATGTCGAACCGACATTGTGCAGTTGGGCGTTCAGCCGAAAGTGCACCGGCTTCATCGCCCGATGCCGGTTGCCCCGTGCTCGCCGGGGTCGGCTCGGTGAATTGTTGTGCGTGAAAGAACGCGGCGAAACGCGTCGGAAAGGTGCTGCCAGCGACGAAGTCGATGTCTTGTGGTAGGAAGGTAGCTGAGAATCGGACGTAGCGTCTCCTGGATCAAGTCTCGGCGTTTTAGAAGACGCGTGGCGGTGACCAGCAGAGCAGCGTAGCGCGAGCCGCGGCTAGCTCTGTTTTCTCAGCCACGCAGTAATCGCCTCTTCTGCCATGTCCTGCATGGTGTGGGGATCGAGGCCGTTTAGTTGACGTTCGAGTGATAGCCGTTTGAGATCCGACGCGATTTGAGGATGAAGCTTGATTGTCAACGATTTGCGGCCGACCATTTGCGGAAGGACCCCGTTCGTGTCCGGCTTGGTTGTGGGTGGCTCCGCCGATTGTTCCTCGCCGCGTACGAAACTTCTGGCTTGTTCATCGAAATTCCCGGTCAAGCCGTCTTCAAGTGATCGTCTCGTCATACGTTAACCCTTCTTCTGTGTTGTGGACTGCTTTTTAGCGACAGCCTCCGGTAGCAGCTCCTCGAATATCTTTTGGACTTCGGCTGAGGCGATTCGGCCTTGTGCGCCCATTTTGAAAACTGTTGTACCTTGGCCTGGAGCGTCGGCGTAGACTTGTCTCAAAATCCAAGACGTGCTGATGATCGGAAGTCGGAGTGCAGCGGCTGCCTTTTGCATCTCGGCGGCAAGCTTGTA
>JAGQPC010001050.1 GCA_020426925.1 Planctomycetales bacterium
GAGCTTGCGAGTTTTTGGGGAGGGGTGAATGGCGAGTCAAGCTTCTATGCCGCTGCCTTCGAGCCCTTCCCCGAAGCTTCGTTCCTCAGCTTCGACCCTCCCGAGGGAGGGTTAAGTGATTTGTGTAGATGCAAATGGCCTCAAGGAGCAAGAAAAACGAGCTTGTGAGTTCTTGGGAAGAGGCGAGTTAGCCAGTCACACCAAACAAAAAGGCGGTTCGACTTGCGTTGAACCGCCCATGCTTCCACCCACGTGGATCACTGTTTCGAATGAACTGTTAGATCGTTCCAAACAAATCGGAATCGTCGTCGAGCAGATCTTCAGCAAACAAGTTGTCGACCGAGTCTGACTGCTTGCCTTGGAAGACCGAGCTTTGCTGAACGATGGTGTCCAGCTCAGTTAGTGTTTCCTGGGTGTCGTCTCCCGAATCGAATGTCTCGTCGACCGATGCAGTGTGATCCGCAAGACGCAATCGAGGCTCGATGTCCAATGCTGCTCCAACAATTTCCGTCTGCGTGCCGGTGGCAACGACACCGCGCGCCGCGGCTGGCTGAGTCGGATTGTTCAGGTAGTTGATGACCAACAGAGCGTCCATTGGCGAGAGGAAATTGTCGCCGTTGACGTCCACAAATGGCGGAGGCATGAAAGGCCGATCCGAAATAGGTGGAGGCAGCAGTTCACGACTTCCCAGCGGTGAGTTCAGCTCGTTGATCACCAACAGTGCGTCAATCGGCGAAATTATTCCGTCCGGTTTGACGTCCAAGTTATTTTCTTGGTTTTGCCATGGCTTGGTCGCTGCGTTGACCGTCACCGTGACGACGCCGACATTCGACGTATCGTTGTCGTTGTCTCGTACCGTGTACCGGAACGAGTCTTCGCCAACGAATGTTGCTGATGGCGTGTAACGAATCCGGCCGTTTTGAACGATTGCCGTGCCGTTAGACGCCGGTTGAACGACTGTCAACGATTCCGGCAACAAGGTTCCGTCTTGGTCAACGTCGTTGGCTAACACATCGATTGTGATCGCGGTTGCCGGTGTCGTTGTCGCAGTGTCGTTGGTGGCAATCGGAACGATGTTGTTATCGCCAACATTGATCGTGACAGAAGCTTCATTGGACGTTGCACCATCGTTATCGCGGACGATGTAGCGGAATGTATCCGTTCCGATAAAGCCTAACAGCGGAGTAAACGTGACCGTTCCGTCGCCATTGAGCTGGACACCACCACTTTTCGGATTGAATGTGATGATGATCGAATTCCCGTCCACTTGTCCGTCGATGTCCGTATCATTGGCTAGCAGATCGATTACAGTCGGAACGTTACGACGAGTTCGCAAGACATCATTGTGCGCGACAGGAGTATCGTTGATCTCCAGCACATCGATCGACACAGTCGCCACGTTGGACGTTGCGTCTTCCGCATCGGATACGGTGTAGGTGAACGAATCAGGACCGAAGTAATTTGGATTCGGCGTGTAGGTTGCGACACCGTTTGCGTCAACTTCCACGGTGCCATTTGTCGGCCCCGAAACGATTACCACGGACGAGCGATCGAGTGCTCCGTCCGGATCGTTGTCGTTGAACAGCAGATTAATGCTGGTCGACGAATCTTCGTTAAGCTGTTGCGAGTCGTCACCGGCAACAGGCGGATCGGGTTGAGCTTCAACTTCGATCGTGACGGTGGTGACGAGCGAATCCTGTACATTGTCGGATGCGATGTAGCTAAACGAATCGACGCCCGCGAAGTTTTCGTCAGGCACATATTCGAAACTGCCGTCCTGGTTCAACGACAAAACGCCGCTGGCTGGCGAGGCCACCAAGATTGCCATCAAGTCGTCACCTTGCGGATCACTGTCGTTTTGCAGGACGCCGTTTGCTGCCGATACGCTCAGCGTATTGTCTTCGGCAACGGTGTAGGTGTCTGCGGTCGTCGTTGGTGCATCAACATGAACGATTTCGATGCGGTAGTCTTCGACTTCGCCGTTTGGAGCTCGCCCGGTCGGAGAAAGATTTCCGATGGTGCTGAACCTGAACCTCGCGTATGTCTCGCCCAGATCCGCAGTACTCGGCACGTTCAACCGCAAAGCATTGAACGAAGGCGTGAGAGCTACGCTGTTGAAGACTTTTTCAGTAACAGCATCGAATTGTCCGTCTCGATTAAAGTCGACCCATGCGTCGAGGAAACCGTTTGTTGACGCGTTAACAGTGATCGGAACTCGGCCGCCTCGGACAATTGACGTAGCAAACGTAACACCGTCGTCACCAGTATCGCCATCTGCCCCGACACTTGGTCGTCCATCGAGTTCATCATTGATGGCCGTTCCTAAGTGCACGTTTGGAACAAGCACATGGCGAGCACCATCGCTTCCCAACAGCGTGCTGTACGTAGGATCAGGAGCGTCACCAAAGTCTAATGGAGCTGGCAAGTCGATTTCGAAAACAACATTAAACGGTTCTTCGTTTTGGTTCGTTTGCAACGCATTGCCCGCGAAGTCCCGAATGCCCGGAACGAACACGTTTTCAATTCCCACGATGGTATCTGCATTCCGCACGACAACTCGGTTCGCAGGATCGACATAAGAATCGGTCGCCGTGTTCGCCTGAATGGCCGCCTGAATGATCTGTGCAGTTCGAGCTTCGTCAAATTCCGCGGACGGGACAAACGAAATCGCTGTCGCAGTCGGATTGTTCGTTCCTGGGCGACCTGACACTTGTAGGCTGGACAGATTCACTCGAACAACCATGTCGGATGTGCCACCCAAATGAACTTGGCCGCCGCCAATGTTCTGAGGAGAAAGACCGACGCTAGAACTTCGGATTGCGTCCGCGACAGCGCTAGCGATGGCGGCTTGCGTCATGTTGTCGTTAAATGTGATCCGAATGTTGCCGTTGTTCGTTTGGCCATTTCGATCGAACTCGAAGTTAGTAAATTGGCCTGCTCGCTCGATCGAGAACACGTGTCCATCCAGAATTGGGCCAGACGAACCTTCCACAACCAGCGAACTGAGCGCGGTATCTACTTGAAGGTTGGCGGGACCACCGAGATGAACTCGCCCGCCCCCAAGATTTTGAGGCTCGATACCAAAGCCTGCGCCTGCCGTAGCGGTAGCGATCGCCCGAGCGATCTGGTCGGGAGTACTCGACGGAGTAAACCGAATTGGTATTCGGCCTGGTGTTGTCGCGCCATTTGAATCGAATTCAAAAGTTGCTAGTTTTAAGCCGTTGTTCAGTGTGAGTAGGTCTCGATCTGCAACCGCCGACAGACCGCTCGCCCCTTCAGGAACTAGCAATGTCAATGGCTGCGGCACGGACAAGATGTACCCAGATTCGAATTCGAATTGACGGGTAACCGTACTTCCATTTGCATTCGCCGCGGTGATCGAGAACAAGTCTCCATCAACCAAACCGGTTGCGTCAATCGGGCCGATGTTGTGTTGGTCTTCGTTAGTTAGATGAATCTCGTAACGGAACCCAGTAAGCCACACACCGGCTTGAGGCGTGAACTGAAGTTCGTTTGTCGTAGCCTGATAATCGAATCGATAGTCGACGTCCTGCACTAGTGGAATTCCGTCTCGTAGCAGCAACACCGAATCTCCGGAAATGATTCCGTCATCGATGCCGGTTCCTGTTGGAGAAACCGAATCTCCGAAATCAGACAACCGCACGACGAATCGGGTCAAATCGTTGCGGTCAATTCGCACTTTGTCATTCGCAGGATCTTGATCTCGAGCCGAGTTGTCGCGTGGGACAACCAGCGAAGCGAGCGGACCAACGAAGTCGACTCGATCAATAGCTCCGCGATCGACAAAGACTGTTTCACCCACGCCGCCGATCGGATCGACACGAGGATCATCGATTCGCAACTGACCAAGCACGTCGTACGCGGGCGACAGAATTGGCGATTCGGAAATCCCCGAAGTCAGTTTTGCGGGCACGTAGAAATCACCACGATCCGGCAGCGACTTCACAGCGTTGTCAATCACCTTCGACAATGGAGCCGGATAGAAGTTGCCCTGCTGCCAGTCCACAAACAACTGCTCGCTGGTTGGAATCCTCAGGACAAAATCGCCCGTTCCGACATTCACAGCGTTGCGGATGTTTCCTTGGAACAACTGACCACCCTGGACAATGTCTTGGGAGGTCAAATCGGTTCGTACGCCATGCTCGAGATTAACAAGAACATTGTTCATCAGCGTTGGCGAAGCGTTGTCCTCGACCAAGATTCCAACGTCGTTGAAATCGTCTGGAGTGTACAGTGCGTCCGTTTCATACGTGCCGCCCAGGCCAACGATCGTGTTGTTGATGATCCGACCGTACGGCACATAGCCTGACTCAACCTCTTGGACGAACGCAGTAAACGTCACATTGACACCTACGATCGACTGAGCGCCTTCGATAAACAATTCATCGGATTTCCCTTGATGCACGACGATGTCCAAATCGGAGTATTCAAGAGCGTGCAACAGCGACAAGGCAACCACATCACGAGGTGCCGCATCAACCGTAACCTGAACCGGGATGATATTCAGCGGGCCTGTGTCGCGGACAGGAGCCTGAATCTGGAATTCGAATACTTGGGACTTTCCGTTGTTGTCCGTAATTCGGATTTGATCGCCGACCGCAAGTTCCACTGGTGTTGTCGCAATAATCGGCGCTGTGATAACGAAGCCTCGTGGGTCGCCGCCAAAGTGAATACCACCTTCGCCACTGAACGCTACGACGTTGTTCGCAACCACGACACCAGGTGCAAGCAATTCTCGGTTGACCTTTCCGAGATTCCGAACTGGCCCCGGTACTGGTGGATACGCTGCCGAGTTGAATTGTGCGTCAGTAACTTGCCCCCGAGGATCAAACAGTGTGTATTCCGGAAGATCGCGAAGCCCAGCTTCTACAACCACGCCGAACGATCGCGAATTCGAAATCGTGTTGGAGTGGATGATGATTTGCCCTTGGTCACGCGCGACGTTTGAATGTCCTTTCAAGTCGTAGATCGTTACCGGCAATCCGTGAGGCGACGGTACGTCGACAACAAGAACGTTGCCAAACAGATCGACTTTGTTCGCTTTGCCAACCGATCCGCCAGTGACAGTTCCGTCAGACAATCCGGCAGTGACATCGATGACTCGTTGTCTGTTGATGGCGTCACGAATTTGCGCACCGACTTCGCTGGCGTTCATGAACGCACCAAAGGTCACGGCGATGTTGCCCGCGGCAACTCCATCAGCAAAGTCTTGATCGTCAAATTCGAACGTGACTTCTTTGTTGCCATCGCTGAGCGTAAACGTCAGCCCGTCAAACACATCGGCGCCCGGAATCGACTCAATCGTGGCCGCTTGCGTGAATCGGAACGTCGGATCGAGCGTCTGACCGACAGCAATCGCTTCGGTAAAGCGACGAATCTCTAATTGGTATTCACCCAATTCCAACACGTCTGCTGGTGCGAGCGGATTGTTCGTCAACGTGCCTCGCTCGTTGGCAAAGATGTCGGGAATATCCGTAGACACAGGTCCGCGGAAATTCTCATTGCGGAACGACATCGATTCAGTCGCACCCTTGTTGAAACCGATCAAGATGTCGTCAACGTAGATACCTTCGTTGATCGTTTCGTAGTACCGCTCTTCGTCACCTGCAAAGTAGCTGGTTTGGGTGTTGGACTGGAATCGTGTTGGACTGCCGAACGAGGCAGCCGAGTCACCAGGCAATCGTTGAGTGAATCCAAGCGGGCCTGGATCATCCACAGCGTGACCGATGATACGGACAACGTTGCCAAATGACTTGATAACGTCAATGTTTCCATTCGCGAATGTGTCCGCGATCTGTTGCCGCATCGCCTCGGCAACATCGTTTTCGTCGAACCCGCCATTGATCACGACAGAAAT
>JAGQPC010001051.1 GCA_020426925.1 Planctomycetales bacterium
GGCCACATTATGCCCGCAGTCACCGATTGTGAACAGCCTTCGAGCGAATCCATTGGACTCAAAGTCGATCGCCGTATCCGTTCTTACCGGAATTACCAAAGTCACGAATTCGAAGCGATGGCATGACAATTCGCGACAAATATCTCCACATCCGACAGACCGGGGTATTGAGCGATGTTACCGGATGCTGCTCTGAATGGGGGTATGGCAATTGATTGTCTTTACGGCAAGTTCACGGTTTGGCGGCCGATCCGCGTTGCGACCGACGCACCGATTCAGCTTCAACGAGTCGGCTGCTTGTGACCTCTTTTGCGCACTACCTGTTAGCCTGCGTTGTGCGGCGATATTTCGAGTTTGACTGAGAGCGACTTATGGCGTTAGCGATCCTTCGCGGAGTTTTGATATTCGTTGCGATCGGACTTTCGGTTTCCTTCTTTAATTCCGATTTGCTTCCCCAAGAGCCAGCTTGGCTTCCTTGGATGGCATTGCTCTTGGTAATTGGATTCGCCGTTTCTGTCATCACGGCTGATATTCTGATTCCTAAAAAACGCATCGAAACCATTTCTGCCGTCTACTTCGGATTGCTGATCGGGATCTTTCTGACCTATGTGGCGACGATCGCACTGACACCTCTGCTTGGAGACAACAACGAATATCGAAACGCCGTGCAATTGTCTGTCGGAGCAGTGCTTTGTTATCTGTGCATCAGTATGCTGATCCAGACGAAAGATGATTTTCGATTCATCATCCCGTACGTGGAATTTGCCAAAGAAGTAAAGGGGCTGAAGCCGTACATTTTGGACACTAGCGTGGTCATTGATGGTCGCATTGCCGATGTCGTTGAAACTGGCATCTTGGACAATCAACTGATTATGCCCCGGTTCGTATTGCAGGAACTGCAGAACATTGCGGACAGCAGCGACAAAATGCGACGAAGTCGAGGTCGACGTGGTCTCGACATATTGAATCGCTTACGAACCGACGCTAACGTCGACTTGAAAATCTACGACCGCGACCTGCCAGATTCGCAAGATCAGCCCGTCGATATGAAGCTTGTCCTTTTGGCCAAACACCTGGAAGGCAAGCTTGTCACCGGCGATTACAACTTGAACAAGGTTGCCCGCTTGCACAATGTCCAAGTCCTCAATTTGAACGATTTGGCCAACTCACTAAAGCCTCAATTCCTGCCCGGCGAACAAGTGATCGTCAAAGTTGTGAAGGCAGGCGAAGAAGAAGGCCAAGGTGTTGGGTATCTTGACGATGGAACGATGATCGTTATCGAATCCGGTCGTTCGCACATTGGTAAATCGGTGCAGATTTCGGTGACAAGCGTTCTTCAAACAAGCGCCGGCCGCATGATATTCGGGAAATTTGACGCCGTCGCTTCATAAAGGTCTCGCCAACTACCGGCATCTGTGGGCCGAATTACACCTCTTTTCTGACGGTCTGGGTACAATGAACCAGCCGCACTTTTATGCGTGTGTAGAGTTGGTGCGCTCGCGAATGTTCAATTTGCGATTCGGAAGGCGAAGAGGCTACAAATGACATCAGGCACAGCTATGCGTTCGCGCGTCAGGCGGCGACTGTTCGAGTCGCTGGAACCGCGGAAGATGCTGTCGGCAACGGATGGCGACCTTGAGTCGATTCCTCTTCCACTGAATGCAGCTGCAGACGAAGTTTTCGGTGAGTTCGGCGAAGCGTTGATCCCGATCGATGAAGGCAAGATTCCTCTTCTGCATAGTTTTCCCGAAGCTCAGACAAAGGTGTTTCTCGACTTCGACGGCAATTTTGAATTGTCGTGGTCGGACGCCACGCATGTTGTTACGCCACCATACGACATCGACGGGCGCCCGGACTCGTTCGGCTCTGGCGAACAAGAACGTATCGTCGAAATTTGGCGACGCGTTGCAGAAGATTACGCTCCATTTCAGATCGACGTGACGACGGAAGATCCGTCAGATCACGTTACCGAATTGAACGAAGTCGACGCTTCGATTAAGCGAATTCGAACGTTCTACTTTCGCCGTGAGTTCGACATTACGGACCCTGCTGATGTGCGCAATCTGCGAGTCCACTTACTCCGTGACGACGGTGCAGCCGTTTATTTGAACGGCACGCAAGTTGTTCGAGATAACCTCGGGTTGAACGCTCGATTCGATGATTTCGCGACTTCCGGATCAAGTGGCTCAGACGAGCAAACCTATCACCAGTTTCCCGTGGACGAGACCTTGCTCGTCCACGGCAGAAACGTAATCGCTGTGGAAGTGCATCAACGCTCTGACGACAGCAGTGACACGAGTTTTGACTTGCAACTGACCGCAAACGTGGGAGGCCAACCAAGCAGCGACGTCATTCCTAGGCAATCCGAATGGGCGTATCTCGATGATGGTTCGGACCAAGGGACCGCTTGGTCCTCCGCCGACTTCAACGACGGCAATTGGCCCGTTGGACGCGGCGAGTTCGGTTACGGTGACATGACAGCGACGACACAAGTAGCGATCGGTGGATCTTCGGCCGACTGGTACGACGGGCAATCGGGCGGCGTCGCGTTACTCAACAGTTTCCGCAGCGGCGACAGTGCGGTGGCGTTTGTGTTCAGCCGCAGCTTGAGTAACGTGACCAAAAGAATCGCGGAAGCCGCGTCTCACGAAGCAGGCCACACCTTCGGGCTAACGCATCAAGCAACGTTCGATGAATCAGGTGAGAAAATCGACGATTACAACCGCGGCGGAAACGGTTGGGCGCCGATCATGGGAGTTGCGTACGACGAAGAAATCTCGACGTGGAGTAATGGACCAACTTCCAGTGTGAACAACACTCAAGACAACATGGCGGTGATCGCGCAACGCGGCGGTGGGTATCGACGCGACGATCACGGCGACCTTGCCTCAAACGCAACGGCACTCACGGACCTGATTGGTGATAATGGTGACTTTGAAATTTCCGGCGTGCTGG
>JAGQPC010001052.1 GCA_020426925.1 Planctomycetales bacterium
ATACGGTTTTACTTTCTCTCGCAGATCAGGCCGGCCATCTAGGACTGCTCGTACAAGGCGTTCCACTTGTTGCCGAGCTCGACAAAAGCAAATTGTACGGACTCCTAGCTCCGTTGCCTCACGGATCAACGGAACGCTGACGGCGCCGGGGCCTTTGCGATAGAGCGAGTGACCTTGGCTTTGCACGACAGGTGGATTTACTAAGTAGAGGTCTCGTCGAGGACGCGGCGCGCCGTCTTTGTCGATCACGTGAAACGGACGTTGAAAGAGAGCTTCGACATGTTCGGCCGGATTCCCGATCGTCGCCGACGAACAGACGAACGTTGGTTTGGCTCCATGCATTTCACAAATGCGAATCAACCGGCGGAGAACATTGGCGACGTGTGAACCAAACGCACCGCGATACGTATGCACCTCGTCGATCACGATGTATCGAAGCCGCGATAGGAAAGTTCTCCAGCGACGATGATGATTTGGCAGGATCCCCGAATGCAACATATCCGGGTTCGTGATCATGAAATCGGCTGCAGTTTGGATTCGCGTTCGTTCCTCACGCGGAGTGTCTCCATCGAACGTTCCCAATCGAGTTTCTACGCCGCTCGCTTGCATCAACCGACCAAGCGTACTTTCTTGATCGCGCGAAAGAGCCTTCGTGGGGTACATCAACATCACGCCGAACGGCGCAGGAGCCTGCACGTACTCGTGTAGAATCGGCAAAAGAAATGACAGCGTCTTGCCGCTGGCCGTGCGAGAAATTAGAACTGTATCTCTCCCGGATCGAATCGATTCAAACGCATCGACTTGATGTGCATACAATTGCTGCACGCCGGTCGAGACTAAAGCCTGCCGAAGCCGCTCATCAAGACTTTCCGGAATCGCAGAAAACTCACCGGACGATTTTTCTAAGACAGACCGAGCAGCAATTTGAGACGCAAACTGTCGCTCCATGAAATCAACAAACGGCTGGATATCCATACGTGGCCACCATCCTTGAAAACCTATTTTGCAATACGTGCAAACATATCAGTCGGCTGGTTCGGAGGCAACGCTAAGCGACACGTTTGATCAACACGCCGACGCAGGGATCACCGACCGTGCGAACAATTGTCACATAGTTCCGGCATTCTCGGACCGAACTACGAAAAGCTTGCAGCCTGTTCCGCCTCATTTACAATGGGGAGTTAAGACGCACTGGAGCGTGAAACCTCCGATGCGTTTTTGGGGGCATTCGGTGGTTGTAACCAATCATCTGATTCCGGTTATTGCCGATTGCGATCATCGAGCCGCCAGCAGTTTGCCGCAGGGGTTTAGCGTTTTCGCGGCTTTTCTATCCACCTACCGCAATCCACTTACGCGCTACTCGGACCGACCGTGCCTTGATCCTCGCCAGAAATGCTGGTGAAAAAATGAAATGCTCAAGGCATCCGGATTCGACAACGCAATCGAGGCAAACATGTTGAAGCAAATGAAGCTTTCGCTGCTCACGACCATTTCAGTCCTCGCCGCACTCACGTCGGGGCCGACGTTGCGAGCAGAATCGGTTGGACTAACGATGTGCGAAATGCCAAGTCGAACTGAAGGCGAAGATTGGTATCTACCTTCAGTTTTCTATCGGGAACTCGTTCGCCAAGGTTTTCTAAAAGTCGCTCGCGACGATTTCGGCCTAGCCACCAGAGACGCTGCGTTGCGTGAACCGTTGCCAGCGGGCGACACGTTCGACATGGACATCGTCAATATCCAGAAAAAGCTGCTCTCGTTTTCGTTGAAACAGAATGACAAGCTCCTGCAAGAAGCCGAGGCGGAGTATCGGATTCTTCACGACCGATCCGCGGCTGCCAGCATCGCTGCGTCCGTCTTGAATGAGTTCGGGCCAAAGTATGCACAAGCTCTGGAAGATACCGGACACAAAAAGCGAACAGTCGAGCCGAAAGAACCGACTGCTGAGGCGTTGGCGAAAATCGACGCATTGCTAAATCACATCGAAATATTCGCTCAGTACCGAGCGGTCCGCTTGTGCCATGCAGAGCTCGCAGTCAACGGGCAAACGTCAGCCATTGTAAGTCGACTGGCGAGAGGCTACGCGAACATGTCACAGCTCTGCACTTTCTATCTGACCGAAATGCGAATGTGCTACGCAGCGCGTGCACTTCTTTATGCCACCGAACTACACAAAATGCCCAAGGAAAAGGCGACCGCGTACTGGAACCAAGCATACGTATTTACGCTGATTGGTTTGACGAAGGATTCTATGTGGCAATTGGAAATGCTTGAGAAGGAGAACGTCGGTGCGAAGCGACCCGATTGGATGCAACTTGTCGATGCGATGAATGCCTACGATTTCAAAACGCTTCACGATTTGGCCGATAGCGAATCGGACCATCGACAACTTGCGGCACTGCTGATGTTTCGAACCGCCGAGTTTTCGGGTGCCGGCACACTTGCTATCGAAACGGCGAAAAACGCCATGCAGTACATGCCGACCAGCCTGCGCATCCTGCATGGCATGGACCGGCTCGCAGGCGTCGGCTATCGGCATAGCACCACTGCGTACCCCGATCAACTCCTTCATCATCTTTTGTCCGGGCACCTTGAACAGCTCAAAGATGACCCGGCAATTTCTGACGTTGCCTCGAAAGTTGACAACCCAGGTGCGTTGGACGACCGACCCAAATTCGTCGCGTTGCTTCGAGATCACTCTGTCGACAAAGACGAGACCGAACCATCGACTGCAGTCTTCGGCACTATCATCGAAGAGCTGGACGTCTTGCATCTCGCGCAGCGTGCTGAGTTTTTCCGGCGCAGTTTGGGCGTTCCGGCGGAAGAGTTTGTCCAGTCGCGTAAGGAGCACTATAAGAATCATCCGCTGGCTGCATGTTTCGATTTTCTAGCAATTTCGCCAACTCCAGCGAACCGCGACAAGATGATGAATGCGCTAAAAGACACCGGCAACGTTGACGTCAATTTCGTCGGGACTCGCAAATACATATTCCAGGTGATCCCTAAGCAGCTGCCGATGAAATCTGGAACTGTTGCGGATTTGTCCAATGCTGCGTACACGAGTTCGCCCGCATTCGAACCGGACTACTGCATCAAGATTCGTTCAGCCTCACCAGAATACGCGCTGCAAATGCTGCACTGGATGTCCGACATCAATCCGAACTCTCCGTTCCGAGCAGCCGAGATCCTTCGACTCGATTGGGAGAAGGAAAAAGACAACGTCGAAAAATGGCTGCAGCGAACCAAACGTCATCCGTCTGTCATTGCCACAGTCGCGGGGCGCTACGACTATTACGGCGATCCTGCATCGTCAGAAAAGTATTGGCGTGAATACATTACAGCAGTGCCAAGCCACACCGGCTATTCAAATCTTGCTCGATTGCAATACCTTCGAGGCGACAAGCAAGCTGCATTAGATACCGTTCGGCAATTCCTTCAGCAAGAAGACCACGGTCTGTACCACGCATCCATTAGCAATGCAGTCGCTCAAACACTGATGGCAGAAGGTGATCCCGGCGCCGCGTTGGAGTGGGCGAAGGAATCCGCGAACTCGTATTCTGGTTGGTCGCTGGACACGTTGGCTCAGTGTTACGTCAATCTGGAGATGTTCGACGAAGCTCATGAAACGTATCAAGCTTTAGACGAACGATACACTTCACAGAAGCTCTACTTTTTTGCCGTGCGACACGAACGAGACTTGCAAGACGCGTGGGAATTGCGAAAGGTGCACCTACTTCGACAGTTCGACAAGAAAGATCCAACGTTACGTGTTTTGGCGGCGCTTCATCAAATCTATACCGGCAATCCAGCACGCGCCGCCAAATTGATCGAAGGGGCGATGCTCGAAGAAACCTATATCGATGCGATCTATTTAGCACTTGCAATGGACGAAGCGGGCGATACGGAAAAACGTGACGAAACAATCCAGCGGATTGCCGACCTGAAACCGCAGAAAGACGAAGGCGACCTCGTCGCCGAAATTCGAGAGCTGCTTGCCTCAACGAGCAAGAACTCACGGGTCGACAAGACGCGGCTCGCGAAACTCATGAAGGGGATCGATGAATCTGAGTACGAAGCCGACAAGATCGTTGTAGGCTTTTGCGTTGCATTCGTCCTTGAGTCTATCGGCGAAACAGAACTCGCTCGCAAGTACTACGTGAGATCAGCCGAATCAGAATACGAACTCAACACGGTCTTGCTCAGCTGTCACCGGCTTCGCCGCATGGGAGACGATGTTCCTCGGATCAAGTTCTCGTACCCGTCTCGGTTCAAACCAATAGTCACAGCTCAGGAAAAAGCGGCGGCAGAACAGAAAGCGAAGGAGAACGCGAACGAAAACGAAGAAACAGAAAGCGAATAGTCGCGATTGCAATTGCCGTAGTGGAAGTTGCTACACTTCCTTCGCTTTGGACTGAGCCTGTTTGCTGCACGTCTCGGTGCTTAATCGCGTCACGCTGAGATGGGCCTTGTAGCCTCGATTCAGGACACCTGCCTTGGAACGCACTACTTCCTGATGCTCCGCCTCCGGGATTGCCGACCAAACAAGCAAGCAAAGCCTGCAGATCAGTGAGCTATAACCAATTTGTGACAAAAGGGATCTTTAGCAGACGCGCCTGACAGAATCGCGTTTACTTCTTTAGGTTAAAAAGTCTCTACGGAGGCAAAATACTAGAACGACGGGCTGCGTAGGTTGATCCCAAGATTT
The DNA here is from genome assembly GCA_020426925.1 of Planctomycetales bacterium. Classification (GTDB taxonomy): domain Bacteria; phylum Planctomycetota; class Planctomycetia; order Pirellulales; family Pirellulaceae; genus JAGQPC01. The sequence continues at coordinate 4,703 of JAGQPC010001052.1, forward strand.
GTCGTTGCACGTGCGTCGCGGCTATCGCGTAATCAGAAAACAAGTCAAACTGACGGCTTCGACGTGGGCGGCCAGTCGGCGTGCTCAAGTGTTTTTCCATTGATGTGAGCGTTGTTTGTGGGCGATATCCATTTACCAAAACCAGTAGTTTTGATCGTGGCCGTGAGCACTCGGTACGAATCTGCGCTTGAATGGGCTCGGTCGAGGTTGGAGTCGACTTACGGTGATTTGGCTTTTATTAGTCCGGCGTTCGATTTCACTCAAACGACCTACTACGAACAGTCGATGGGCACTGATCTAAAAAAACAGTTGCTGGCTCACGCAAATCTGATCGATCCAGCGATCTTGCCTGACGTCAAATTGCAAACCAACAAGTTTGAAGAAGCGTATCGCACAGCGCACGACCATCCGGAAGAAAGGCCACTGAATTTAGATCCCGGTTACATTTCCGAAGGCAAGTTGGTGCTCGCGTCCACAAAGAACCATTCTCATCGCATTTACTTGCGTGACGGCATTTTCGCCGAGATCACTTTGCACTATCACAAGAAAGCCTGGCAACCTCGCGAGTGGACTTACCCCGACTACAAGCAGCCGGAATTTCACGACTTCTTCGATCGGTGCCGCAAATATCTCCGCCAGCAAATCGCTGCGGAGTAAGCGAACTCCAAACACGATAGTTGTCGTTCACGCGTTATTGCGTCCTTCCGACCAAGCGCTAAACGCAAATACAAGATCCGCTGAATCAAAATCGCCGTCGCCGTTCCAATCACCTTCTTCAAATGTCGCGTTGTGGTAAGGAGCGTCTTCGTACTTTGCGGACTGAAAGACTGCGACCAAGTCCGACGAATCGAACACTCCATCGTCATTTACATCGCCGGCGACTCGTTGTTCGTACCATCTGGATCCAATCGCCAAATCGGTGTCACCGTCACCATCGATGTCTCCAAAGCCGGCTGCTTTTGGCAAGTTTGGGCGAATCAGCTGAGCGTCCAATAGCTGTCCGTTATCGTTTCGCATCCAGTATTCGCCGTCAATGAAATCCAGAAAACCATCGTTGTCGAGATCCGCGGCTTGAAGGCTTGGGATATACGTCTGACTGCCTCGAATCAGTGTTTGCTTTAGCTCAAACCTTTCGTTCGCCGGATCCCAGTAGTAGACGACCACGAAGTTTTGTCCGTCCTCGTACAACAGCGTTGCGACGTCCTCGAATCCATCACGATTCAGATCAAACATTTTGGTCACAGACCTAAGTGTTACGTCTTCGCGATGGCGCGCAAATTGTTCTCCACCACCCAGGTTTTCCAGCCGAAAAGCCACCGGTCCATCAGCGAACGTTTGCACAAGCAGGTCTTGATCACCGTCATCGTCAAAATCAAATGGAAAGACTCGGTCGAAGCCAATGGCACGCAGTTCATCGGCCACCGTTTTGTCTTCTGAGAACTCGCCGTCAGATAATTGTTGGTACCAGTAGATTTCTTCCCTCCCACCGACAAGGGCGTCCAGACGTCCGTCCGAATTCATGTCGACGAGCAAATGATTCGTGGGCATGTCGAGCACTCGTGTAAAGTCGCCGTTGCCGTCGTTTCGCAGCCACCCGTCAGTGTATTTGCCACGCGCATCGGCCGTGTTGTCGTGCCGTTTTTGCCACACGATGTCTAACCGTCCATCGCCGTTGACATCGACTGCCTCGATAGCAAGATCGTAAAACGCTTGAAAAATCTGAACGGCAACGTAGCGCGGCTCGCCGATGTCACGAGGAGCCGTGAGCGTACCGTCCACGTTTTCTAGCAATTGGATTGTTGATCCGCAGATCTGATAATCTGGAGGGCAATCGAGTCTGTACCGGATCGATGCAGAGATAACGTCTAAGTCGCCATCGGAATCGATGTCCGCAATAACGCTGCTGGCAGGTGACCATCTCATCTCGCTAACCGCGACGTCGAGTCGGGACAGATCGTTATAGACGAGGCGTATGTTGCCGAAGTTATCTCCGTGGAGAAAATCAAGCTTTCCGTCGCCATCAACGTCAACGATTGATTTGAGCGGATCGTTGGTGAGTAACTCGGCTGACTCAATGGTCTCACCGTTTGACAGATACACGTAGGTTTGTGGCGTGCTGCGAGCCAAGAAATCATTCTCGATCGGAATCCCGTAAGTTCCGATCACGTCGAGCACCCCGTCTTGATTGAAATCGACAACGCTGAAATCGTACAAAAAATATTCGGCAGGCGTCGTGATTTCGAAATCGCGAACGAAACTGGTTCCGTTGTTTTCGTTCCGCAGCAGGACCACCGTTGCGTCTTGCACAATGGCGATGTCGTCGCGCCCATCTGCGTTGTAATCAAGAACATCCAGAGCGGAATAGTCGTACTCACTTTCGAATCGAGCGACCCGCCGTACAGATGACTCGGAGAAGTCGTAGATCGAAATGGTCGGCGGTTGTCGAGCCTCGTAAGACAGCAGAACAAATTCCGAATCGCCATCACCATCAAAATCGGCAAGTCGATAGTGGCTGAAAGCGGGATTTAGATCTGTCCGAAAGTGGTGGCGAATAAACGGTTGTTCACTTGACACGTTTTCGAACCACGTCGTTGAAGAAACAATGTCGCCATCACCGTCTCCGTCAACATCGCCTGCGACATAGCCACTCGACCCGCTTCCAATCTGATTTGGGTGACCGAAAAAGTGATTACCGTCAAGGTTCTTAAGCCAGACGAGGCCAAGACCGAGATGACTCCCGATCAGATCCTCGTTGCCATCGCCATCCATATCGGCAACCACTATGTCGGAAAGTTCTTCTCGAATAATAACAGCCGGATCGGCAAACGTTCCCAAACCGTCCAGGTTTTCGAGCCACGTCGTTTCGCCCTGGCGAACGGCAATGATGTCTTGGTCGCCATCGTTGTCGACGTCCAAGGTTGCGGTCAGCACAGCAGGTTCATTGACGACCGAATGTTCGACGAACCCTATCGCGGTTAAGCACAATCGCTGCTCAAGCAAATCGAATCGACGCGAGCGTCTGCGTTTGATCGTGTTCAATCTTCTTCCCCCCCGGTGAAGTGTTTTCGTGTTAAGCGGGCGACGCAACGTTCGTGACCGCAAAGCCGCTTCACCCGCCCTCAGGCCCTCGGGAGGGTTTAAGTTGAGGAACGAAGCTTCGGGGAGGAGGCTGCGAGCAGAGGCTACGAAACCCGATTCACCTTTCCGCCCCTCCCCAAAAACTCGCGAGCTCGTTTTTGACCCTCCCGAGGGAGGGTCAAGTCATTTGCGACGCTCCATCGATTAGCACGTACGCTTCTATGGTACAAACATTTTGCGTTTTGAGTCGGATTCGGTTGCGGCGAATAGTTGTTTGATCGCGCTGTCGTGCAAGGTCGCTGTTTGCGGTTTCAGCGCAGCGGAGTAGTGGCCGAGCTGGAATGCTGCGACAAGATCGGCGGTCGTGAAGTCGCCGTCTCCGTTCCAGTCTCCTTCTTCCCACGTCGAATTGCCATCGATGCCGTCTTCAAATTCGCTGGCTTGGAAAACGAGCACCAAGTCGGATGAGTTAAAGATGCCGTCCCGATTGGCATCGCCGGCCAAGAATTCCTCGACCGCCGCCGAGCCTGGGCTGCCTCCGATCGCTGGGCTTTCTCGCCAGCCGTCTTTCGTTCCCCACAGTTCAGACGCTTGATTAGCCGAAGCAACCTCCAACGTTCGGCCGCCGCCATCGGTGCTAGAGTACCATTCGTCGACGTAGAAGAACTGATGAACAACTTCGCCACCCGCAGCGAGCGTTAATTGCTCGGTCCGATTGCCGAGTCCACCTTGCCATTGCCCCGCAACGACGATTTCACTTCCATAACGAGCGGTGAACGCCGACAGATCTTCGACAACGACCAGAAACTCGCCGGGCGCAAGTCGCGTTTGGCTGCCTTCGGAGAAATTGAATTCAACGCCTTGTTCATTGCCATCAACCGTGGAAAACTGCAAACTGACATTGGACAGATCGATCGTCAGGTCGGAAATGTTTTGAATTTCGATGAATTCGAAATCGTCTCCGTTTGTGTGACCTAACGCAATTTCGGCGTCGGTCGGATCGGCCGGATGGTAGTTCACTTCAGTGATGCGCAGGTTCGTCGCATCAGCCGGGACCGTGTTTACGATGAACTCGGCTTCACTAAGCGCTGACCATTCGGCTCCGTTGAGTGCCCGTGATTTCAGAACCGTGGTCGTGCTTAAACTAAACGGCGTTCCGTCATACAAAATTGCATCGGGATTGAGTGCGCCGCCGGGCAAGCGAGGATCGCTTCCGTCCATGGTGTAATAGACAGGGCCGTCCGGCGAAACGAAGTCGATTGCGCCGGCGTCCGAAGCTGCTCCACCGTGCTGCCGTTTGCCGTCGAGCAAATATTCTGGGGCATCGGTTTCTGGATAGATGTTCGATCGCTCGAGTTGTCGAATCACGACAGCAGTTCGGTCCGTTCCGGTTTCGGGCGCGAAGCGGTCTAACATCCAGTCAAGTGCTCCTTCCCAAACTTCCGGCGTGTAGCGCACTCCGTTGTAACCATTGCGACCCCATCGAGCCGTTTCCGCGATGATGGGCAATCGAATTCGGTCCGCTAACTCGGCAACGTCCGCACGAAGTCGTTCGCTGGTCAACATTCCTTCATTGAAGAAATAGCGATGGGCGCGATCGGCCATCAGCAGCAGGAGTTCTTCGTGTTGTTTCACGCCGCCACGCAGCTTCCAAAGATCGCCCGGGCCGCCTCGATCAATGACATTCGCTTGCAAGGTGGTTCGCAGCATGACATCGCTGTCCCACGCGAAAAAGATGTAACCCGCGCCGTCTTCTCGTTTCCTAGCGCCAGCCCAGTTCTGCGAAGTGTTCCAGTCCCAGTCGTTGCCAGCGTAGAACTGCAGCAACATGTAGTCCGCGTAGTTTTCGACATCGAGGTACTGTTGGAGCTTTTCGTAGTCGCCGATCACTTCAGCAGACAAAAGTCTACGCCACGCATCTGTATCGCCATCAATTGCGGTGCCAGCGTTCAATGCGTCGTAGTCTTCTGGTTCGCCGCCCAAGTAAGACGCCATAAAAGACGCGTCAGGCCGCTCCATCAGATGATGCAAGCCTTCGAATTTTCCGTTTACGTAGACCTGCACCCAGCGGCCATGAGGCGCGAGCTGCCCCATTTCCAACTGGCGGTCGAACGCCCAGCGTCCTCGAACGTAGTTTCCTTGGCCGCCGGCAGGATGAGTCCAAAACCAATTGTCATGCGAGCCGGTGCGCAGCAGAATCTGATCAAATTCGTCAACTGCGTCTCCGCCAAAGAAGTCGTATTTCAAAGTCGAATCGCCGTAGGCAGTTCGGAATCGAACTCGCATGTTCTTCTTGGGAGAGTTGATACTGTGACCCCCATAGTGCTCAACGCCTGCGTCGATTTGAAAGCCTATTGTGCCGTCGGGATTGATGAGTTCGACTGACGCTGGCACCTCACGAGATGGCGTGATCCTGCCATCGGTGACGATCGAAATCGCGGGCAGTGACTTGATGGAATCCTTCAGCTGAGGCTGCCAACGAGGATCTTCGGTCACGACATTCCACATGTCGCGTTGCTGCACGATGTCGTCGACGAACAAATAAGTTTGCGTGTCGACATTGGTCGATAGCAAACCGTCTTTGAACGCAGCCACTCGGAGCGTCGTCGTTTGGGAGATCGTTAAGTTCAAAACGGGGGCAACGTCCACAGAAGTGGCTTGGACTTTCGTGCCGTTTTCCAGAGTCGGGATGCTCGCGTCGGTCGTGTACACGAGCGTGGCGCCCAAAGTTTCGGTTGTGATCGATTCGTTCACTGGCGCATCATAGTAGCCATGACCAATGTCGAATTTCGTATCCTCGACGAAGCCCGTCACGCCAGCACCATTGGCAGCCCCCGGAGTCGGAGTGGGGAAGTAGAAGAACGAATCGTCGACTCGGCCGTAACTGACGTCTGCGGTTTGCTCGGGATAAGTCGTGAGTTCGTCGACTACGATGCCGGCAGCGTCGGTGATCGCGACGTATTCTCCGGTTGCCGACAAACCAAAATTGGTATGCAGCAAGCCGGCTTCGTCGAGCGCGGTATTTGTGATGTTCTTCCCAGAGGCAAACACGACCAAATAACCATGCGGTTCGATCATTGTTCCCGCTGGGAATGTCCATTTCGTTCCGTCGTCCGGATCGTCGGTCAGATGCATTCCGCCTACATCAAACGGCAATCCGACTCGATTGTAGATTTCGATCCAGTCGGGCGATTCCGATTCTCTCGGGAACCTTGCGTCCGGTTCGTCGCGAACTTTTGTGGTGAGTCCATTTACATTCGTCGCGTGGATTTCGCTAATCAGAACCGGCTGACTGGAAACAGAAAGCGTCACGGTCGTGGGCGAGCTGGATAGAATTCCATCCGTGAATTGATAGGTAAATGTGTCGTCTCCTTCGAAACCGCCATTGGGCGTGTACGAAAAGCTTCCATCTGTTCCAAGATCCAAAGTGCCATTTGATGCCGTTGTCACCAGGGCAGCATTCATTTCCGGGCCGTCGACGTCGACATCATTTGCGAGTACGCCGTCACTCGCAGAAACGTTGAGCGTCTCGCCCGGCAGAGTAAAGTAGCTGTCTACTTGTGGCTGAGGCGAGTCATTGACAGGAGTCACTTCGATCTGAACAGTGACGATTTCGGAGCTGTCGAATTCATCGTGCAAACGGTACGTGAACGAATCGGTGCCCGCGTAGTCTTGGTCGGGCGAATACGTAAACGAACCATCGCCCAAGAATCCGAATGTCCCGTTTGCAGGTTCTTGGACTAGCTCCGCCGTTATGGCGTTTCCGTCGGGGTCCGAGTCGTTCGACACGACGCCGCCACCGGCACCGACGGCGAGTAAACCGTCTTCCGGGACCGAGTAATTATCAGCCGCGCCGGTTGGCGGAGTGTTAACGATCAGCGAAACCGTGCCAGGCGCAGACGTTCCGGTGCCATCGTCGATCG
>JAGQPC010001053.1 GCA_020426925.1 Planctomycetales bacterium
ATAACGACGAAGGGCATGCGCTCATCGCGAAAGCGATTTTGGAGCGGCTCGGCTTCAAGTACAAAACGCCCAATGCGGAATTGTTGCAGTTAGCAACAAAGAAGCATGCGTTGCTGCGAGACGCATGGCTAACCGAAACCGGTCACAAGCGTCCAGGAGTGGCCAAAGGCTTGCCCATTGAGGATGCTCGAAAAGAAGCAGGCAAGCTAGACGCGGCGGCCGCGGAGCTCTGTGCATCGCTGAAGAACCAATAGTTTGGACGTGGTGGTTCGGACACCCCTGTGTGATTTGTGTCGCGGCTCAGCAACATCGGACTGCAGGGATGCCGCGATGATGACACTGTCAGCTGACAAAAAACATCATCCAGCCTGCGGGTAATCGCAATTGAGACGTCTTAGATGCAAATTCCCGTACATCAGGTCCGCGCGGAAAGCGATTCAAGTGTATCTTTCCATTGCGGATCACCGTCACCCGAATCTTTTCGATGCGCCTTGGAGGTCTTCCCGTGAGTACTGCTGTCGATCAACTGCTAAAAGAAAACCAAGCGTCACTACTTCATGAGCGCCGAGCGGTACCTCGCACAGCGTTCACTCGTCCCGTGACAATTAGCAGCGGACGACGAGAGATGGTACGGGGATTTTCTCGCGACATATCGAATCAAGGAATTGGAATCATCGACCAGTATGAATGGGCGCCTGGCTCAATCGCCGAAATCGAAATCCACAGTCTGTTCGGTTGCAACGTAAGGGTTCGCGCTGAAGCTCGCTGGTGCGAATCGTTCGGAGATGGCTGGTACACAACTGGCTGGCACTTTCTCGACGCCTAAGTGGCGTAAGCCTCCGGCTTGCGTGAGCTTACATGGACGGCGTTTGCAAAGCCAACCGCGCTGCGGTAGTGTCGAGGCAAAATCGCGTGCCGGCAGGTCTACTCGGCCTGTGAACGCCAAACAGGTCGTCGCCTCGGTCCAAAGTAAATAGCTCGCGCGTGTTCGTTCGGTATTGTCGCTCAGGCAAGGCAATCCATGAATTCATCCAGTTTGTAGGACGCTCTTGTGGAATTCATTTTCGAGCTGCTGGTTCAATTCTTAGGTGAGTTGCTTGTGCAACTTCTAATGGAGCTGGGATTTCGAGCGATTGCTGAGCCGTTTCGAACGGATCGACCGGCAAATGTGTTTCTTGCGTTGGCGGGTTACATTCTGATGGGATTGATCGGAGGCCAAATTAGTTTGTGGCTCATGCCCGAACACTTTATCGATTCTCAGGCCCTACGACGTGTCAATCTTGTAGTGACGCCAATCCTGTTGGGATTTGTTTTCGAGGTTGTCGGCAAGTATCGGCAAAACCATGGAAAAGAGAAACGGTTGCTGGACAGATTCTCATACGGGTTTTCGTTCGCGTTGACGATGGGCCTGATTCGCTATGCGTTTGCACGCTGATTTGATTGCTGGTCTGCGGAAAATCGTGTAACAACAATGTGTTGTATCGAGTGCAAGTCTCATCTTTTGTCTGCGAGTCATTCAACGTCGGTTCTTGCTATTTCAAGTTGTGAAAGTTTGAACAACGTTTCGCAACGCCGCTGAGGTTCCATTGAGATACTTAAACACGGACGCATTGCTTGAACCGAGTATTTGAATTACGTAAGGGAGAGCGTAGCTTCAGGCGAACTTGCAGGCTGCGAGTCCCGTCGCTGCACCCTTTTTACGTTTACTCGTGAGCCATCCAACGACCGATGGTCAACTAGGATCGGTGGATTACCTGCTTGGCCGAACTCGCGAGACTGGCCAAGTTGCGAGCATTGTGATGAGCCGCTGGCGTTTGTTGCTCAATTTGATTTTCGGAATGACCCTTCGGTTGAATTCGACTTGCTACTGTTTCACTACTGTTTCGCGTGCGGTCCGTGGAGACCTGACGGAGCTTCAAGAGTGACATTGTTGCGACGTGACGAAACCGGCGAACTTGTCGACGAACCGGTCATTCCGGATGATATCGAAGACAATGAACCAGGACCCTGTTTTGGCATTCCACACGAGATTGACGATTATGGGCACCCGTTCTGTGCGATGGGCTCGAAGATCGGTGGATTTCCACCGCTAATTCAGCCCATAGAAACGCTTCTAGATTCAACTGGCAACACGATGCGATTCCTGGCTTGTATCGGTTCTCTTGTGGGAACCGATTTGAAAAAGATCCACTCAACGCCAGCCGTCGGCGATCTGATGTGGGGTGATGTTGGATGCGTCTACTTTTGGTACTCGAAGAACAACAGTGGCGAAGAAGTCAGTTGGACGATGGCGTGCTATTAAGATGTTCGCCATTGTCCAATACGCCAGGAGACCAAAGTGGGTCTTGCTAAGACGCGCCCGACATCGACGTAGTTGCAGTTGGTTGGGCATTGTCTGCGTCAAAACGCAGATGCGTCCCATGCTAAAACTCTGACCAGCGATTGCGTCCGCAAAATCTTCGCGCTGCTCGCTGTTGCCAATTCATAGCGCCGGGCGTTAGAAGTTCTTTCAGGCAACCCATTGGGGAGGCAATATTCTGAATCAGCAGGCGGAAAACTTCCCGGAATTCGCCCAGATTCCAACGAATTCAGCTAATCCAGCGTTCCTTCAAAATCGAACTAGAGTATCCTTTAACTCCTCACCTTATATTATTCGGCCGCCACCTCTAATCGCGAGTTGTGGTCGGTTCTCACCTGATAAGAATTCGGCCTGGAATTGGTCTGTCCCCTCCAATGACGCAATCTTTGAATTCAAACAGCTCTAGTTCCGGTAGAGAACCCAACCGGGCATTAGAACTGCTCGTGCGAATGGTTTTGCCACTGGTAATTCTGGGAGTCGGAATCGGCTGCTATTCGTACTTGTCACAGCCGCTGGAGAAATCGAAAGATCCTCCTGCCGAAGAAGAAAAGATTCGGACCAATGTCAAGCAGCTGGCGATGCAGGATTACCAGGTCGTTGTTAACACGAACGGGATCGTTCTGGCTCACAACGAAGTTGAGCTGAGTGCCCAAGTCGCAGGACAGGTCAAGACAATTCATCCGTCGTTCGAGTTGGGAGCGTCGTTCACCGCGGGCGACGTTCTTGTCGAGTTGGAATCCAGCGACTACGAAACCGCTCTAGCGATAGCGTCGGCCCAGGTCGACGGCGCGAAGTCGGCGCTTGAATTGGCAAAACTCGTGCACGAACGAAACAAGGCACTGTTCGAGAAGAGCAGTATCTCGGAAGCGGAAGTAAACCAAGCGGATGCCACTCGCAAACAGGCTGCAGCTCAGCTCGATTCGGCCGAGGCACAGCTAAGGCAGGCGCAGCGAGACCTGGACCGAACGAAGATTATCGCGCCTTTTGATGGTCGAGTCCGGCTCAAGCAAATCGGCATTGGGCAACTTGTTTCGGCCGGAACACCAATCGGAACCGTGTTTGCTATCGATTATGCCGAGGTGCGGTTGCCGCTTTCCAGTCGAGAAATGAAGTTTCTCACGCTTCCTGAATCGATAGAAGACTCACCGATCGACGTGACGTTTCGAGACGCCATTGATAAGAATTCCGACTCGGTTTGGCACGGGAAAATTTTGCGAACCGAAGGAACGCTCGATCAAGATTCGCTAGAGCTATTCGCGATCGCGCGGATTGTTGACCCGTTTGGTCATGAATCGGGCCAGCCGCCATTGCGGCCAGGGCAGCCTGTCGCGGCGTCGGTGCCCGGAATGGTTATCCGCAACGCCATCGCGCTCCCTCGGTCAGCCGTGCGGCAGCTCGACCAGATCTTCTTGGTCGACAAGACAGCATTAACGCTGTCGGAGAGAACGATTGTTCCCATTTGGTCAGACGAAGATAGCGTTATTGTTCAGGACCCAGATACGGTTCACGATGGTGCTCTGCTGGCTACCACGACACTGGTTTATCCGCCCGAAGGAGCCAAAGTCGAGATCATTCCCGACATTCCGCCAACGACTGCCGAAGCAAAGACGACGTCGCCCAAAGGCTCTGCCGCAAATTGATGGCAGCTTCGTTGGTTCGTATCTCACGTAGGAAAATTCCATGATACGTTGGTTCGCAAACAACAGCATCGCCGCAAATTTCTTGATGTTCGGTGTGCTCGTGGCCGGCATCTATACGGCAATCTTTCAAGTGCCGCTGGAAGTAACGCCTGCGATGAATTGGAACACGGTCATTATTGAAATGCCGTATCGTGGAGCGACGGCGAAGGACGTCGAACGTGCGATCCTGATCCCTATGGAGGAGGCGCTCGAAGGGGTCAAAGGCATTCACCAGCTCAACGCCGATGGTTCTCGAGGGATGGCTCGCTTGTTTTTGCGAGCAAAACCGGGCGTTGATCTCAGGGAGTTGATGGATGATGTCAAAGCTCGCGTCGACACGATCAGCACATTTCCCAACGAGACCGAACGACCTCGCATATTCATCCCAGATTCGGGCAACTTCTTTGAGGTTCTCAGCGTTGCTGTCACCGGCGAATTGAATGCCTACGATTTGCGCAATGTTGCACAGCGTGTTCAGGAAGACCTGCTTGAACTTCCAGGCATCAGTCGATGTGAAATGCAGGGTGAGCGTCGTTTTGAAATCTCAATCGAAGCTGATCCTGAAAAACTTATTTCCTATGGAATGAGTTTTCAGGATTTGGCCGATGCGATCCGCCGGTTTTCGATCGATATGCCGGCAGGCGCGATCGACAGTGAGAGCGGAACATTCGTGGTGCGAACTCGCGGTCAGGCCTACACCGAACAAGACTTTGCCGACATCCCGATTCGATCCACGGGTGGGGCCGACGTTCGATTGGGCGAGATTGCGACAATCGACGACGGATTTGAAGAAGGCGAAAAAAAAGTCCTGTTTAATGGCAAGCCAGCTTTGTTTGTCGAAGTCATGCGGACCGGACAAGAAAGCGCAATCGATATCTCCAATAAAGTGCGTGAGTACGTCGCTACATCGCGAACACGTTTTCCGGCCGGTATTGATCTCTATGTTTGGGACGACGATTCGCTAGAAATTCGTGGTCGACTTAGCACGCTGACCAGCTCACTGCTCCAAGGGAGTATCCTGGTTTTGGTGTTGCTGGGCCTGTTCTTGAGACCGTCACTCGCGTTTTGGATTGTGGTCGGAATTCCTGTCGGATTTGCAGGCGGCGCGCTCTTGATGCCGTTCTTTGGCATAACTGCGAACGTGATGAGCCTGTTTGGATACATCATTGTCGTCGGCATTGTCGTCGATGACGCGATCGTAACGGGCGAAAACATCTACTCGAAAGTAAAGCAGGGCATGCCCGCCATCGAAGCTGCCGTCGAAGGAACACACGAAGTGGCAACGCCAGTCACGTTCGGTGCGTTGACAACGATGGTCGCTTTCCTGCCGCTGCTGCTGTTCGAAGGTTCGTGGGGGCAGTTCGCAAAGCAAATTCCACCGGTTGTCGCGCCAGTGTTGTTCTTTTCGCTGGTCGAATCGAAGCTCATCCTTCCGGCTCACCTGAAGCACCTTAAGTTGATCCAGCATCAGAATGCGTTTTCTCGTTTTCAATCGCGCATCGCAGACGCACTGGAGCACTTCATCGCGAACATTTATCAGCCTTCGCTGAATTGGTCCGTACGAAATCGTGGTATTGTTCTTGCTAGTTTTGCTGCAATGGCGCTCGGCATGGCCGGCTATTGCATGGGTGGTCGCATGGAGTTTGTCTCATTTCCGTCCGTCGACCGACAGCGTATTTCCGCATTCCTGGACCTGCCAGACAATACGCCTTTTGCAACGACTCAAAAGTACATGGACCGAATCGGGGGCGCCATTGATATCCTCAAAAAAGAGTTCGTTGATCCCGGAACGGGCGAGTCGCTAATTCAGAACGTTTCGATGGTCACCGGTAGCTCCCGAGCGGGCCGCGATTTTGACAAGACTCGAGGTAGCTGTTCTGTCGAAATCCTTTCGCCCGACTTGAGATCCGAGCCCGGTCCGAAAAACAGCGAGATCGCGAACCGCTGGAACGAAATTGTCGGGCCGATACCAGAAGCAACGCACTTCCGAATCTACGGCGAATCTTCTATGCGTCATTGGAGAGAAGACGACGAAGAACACCTCAACCTTGAACTTCGCGGTCCCGCATCGCCGGCCAAGGCTCGAGTTGCACGAGAAATCAAAGCGCTTTTGGAAGGCTACGAAGGAATCACCAACGCGTGGGCGCGCATTAACTATGGACAGGATGAACTCGAGTTAAGCTTGAAGCCCCGCGCTGCAGAACTTGGGCTCACGCAAGCGTTGCTCGCTCAACAAATCCGTCAAGCGTTCTTCGGCGAAGAAGCACAGCGAGTCCAACGCGGCATTCACGACATCCGCGTCATGGTTCGCTTACCGAAGGAGAACAGAGAGACGCTGTTCACACTCGATCGAATGAGAATCCGCACGCCTCGAGGCGCTAACGTGCCGCTCGCAACCGTCGCCGATGTGTCATTCAAAAAGGCTCCATCGTTTGTGGAGCGCAACGATCGCGCGGAGATTACCCGAATCGGATGCCAGCCGGTCAGCGAAGAGGTCGACATTCTTGGGATAGCGAAAGAAATTGCGCCTCGAGTTCGTAAACTCTGCAAGGAAGAAAACCTGTCATTCGTGTTCACCGGATATGTCGCAGAAGCGGCAGAAGCACGAAAGCAAACGATTCTAACCGCGATCGGATTGTTCCTCGCGCTCTACGCTATGATTGCGTTGCCTTTGAAGTCTGTGACTCAACCGTTCTTCGTCATGTTGGCCGTTCCGTTCGCCATCATCGGAGCACTACTTGGCCACATCGTGATGGATATTACGCCATCGTATCTGTCGGTGTTCGGGATGCTTGCGCTCGCAGGAGTTTCCGTCAACGACACGCTAGTATTAGTCGATTACGTGAATCGCCGTCGTCAAGAAGGAGTCAGTCTGCTGCAAGCGGCTACTGAAGCGGGCGGACGTCGCTTTCGCCCAATCATGCTGACGTCGATCACAACGTTCGCAGGCCTGCTGCCGCTGATGATGGACCGTTCCTTGCAAGCTCAGTTTTTGATTCCGATGGCAGTATCGCTCGCCTTCGGAGTGATGTTTGCAACTGGGGTGACGTTGTATCTGGTGCCCTGTTCGCTCTTGCTCGCCCAAGATCTAGGAATCCTCCTCCATCGCTGCCGCGAATGGTACTTGCGGCCCTACCGCCGCGTAGTCGAAAGTGAGCCTGTAGCCCAGTTGCAGTAAGTGATGATTCAATCTCAGGTTGGTGTACAGGAAGGCCGAGGTCGCTAGACACTGCTCGCACTAGGAGTCGTTAGTGACCGGTCGTTCTTGTCGCGTTGAATGATTGACAACCAGAAGAACGTTCCAGCAGAAATTGAGGCTAAACCGACGTATCCAATGTAAAACCACTGGCCTGTCGCCTCGAAACAAAACATCGCAAAGCGGACACTAATCAGCGATGCTATGGCCAAAAGTACAACACTGCGACCTGCAACAGCTGCAGCCGTCAATTCGTGCATTACGAAGCACGCCGCTGTACATCCTCCGTTTGCCAGCCCCATACTGCCGAACATATACGCAAAATGAAAACTCATGCTCCACAGGTCATGCTGTCGAAAATCGCTCAGAATGGACCAATCGAATAACAGACTTAAAGCGAGCCAATACACCGGGCTTAAGATCAGCCGTATCAGAAGCACGTAGAATCGCTTTACCGGGAGGATTGAGAGTAACGCAGATGCCGCGGTGGAAACCGACAGAACTGCCATGAGTCGGTGTATTTCGACATCCGGTTCCAAGATCATATCTATTACGGCTGGAGGCACGATTGCCGCGTAGCCTGTGGCGTACACCCAAAATGGCACTGTAAGTGTGCGGTTTCTAAGTCCACATTTAACCGAGAGTATTAGCGCCGCCACGAACAACGTAGACGGAATCAATGACAACACCATTGATGCAGTTTCCATTCTATCTCGCTACGTCGGCTGCTTAGTTGTGTTCACTTGTGATCTTCCACCGAGCACCACTCCCTTCGCGTTGCGGTAATTCGCAAAGCCTATGACTGACACTGGGGTAGTATAGGTCACGACTTGCTCTATAAGCATTTCAAGGATTGGCACACTGCCGCTTGGTTGTGACGCACGCAAGGTCTTCAGCCGTGCCGGCTGGGCTTGAGTGGATAAAAAAAGTATTTTCATGCTTTCTCTGTCGGGCTTCTCTAGGCTTCCTAGGTTAACTCTGTAGTGGCCTCCTATTTCCTCTATGTGTTCCATTGTTCCATTGCTGGATAGTGCCCATTTGCGGTCCGATTTATCCAACCGACAAATCACTTGATTTGTCCTTCTTTGGCAGTAGATTGCTCCCAAGTCATAGTCTGGAAATAACCGGATTATTTTCAACCAAGTCCGAAGTGTCAGGGTTCACCAACTCAGGGAGGTATCGAGAATGCCCGAAGGTTTGTACGGTTTTCCGCGTTTCTTAGCTAACCGGGGAAATCGAACTCGAAAGCAAAGGCAGAATCAGCTCCGAATTGGTGGTGAATCTTTGGAATCAAGAGTTCTGCTGGCTGCGAATGAATTCTTTTTCTCAGGCATTGCTGACTTTAACGGGTCCGTAGTTAGTGGATCGCTGATTGAATTTGCCAACCAGGGGAATCAGAGCTCTGGTGGGGCGCTGTACTCGAACCAGTGGGTCACAGACAGCAACGGGAACCTTGTAAATACGAACGACGCCTCGGTTGCGTTTCTGCCGGATGGCACAGTCGACCCGGGTACGATGTTTGACGCAGTGACTGAAATTGGCGTTGTCCCGATAGGTGGCGCTCGCGTTGATCCCACCACGAATCCGCCTGTTGATTTTA
>JAGQPC010001054.1 GCA_020426925.1 Planctomycetales bacterium
ATCATCCACAGCGTGACCGATGATACGGACAACGTTGCCAAATGACTTGATAACGTCAATGTTTCCATTCGCGAATGTGTCCGCGATCGGTTGCCGCATCGCCTCGGCAACATCGTTTTCGTCGAACCCGCCATTGATCACGACAGAAATTCCCGTCGTCCCCGGATTGCCTTCGATCGCAATCGCGCCGCCTGCTGATCCGACCACCGTAGCAGCGTTTTCGAAGTTTAGTCGAGCGAGAGTGCGGTGAATCACAACGTTGAGTCCGCTGTTTCCGACCGCCGTTTCGATTTCGTCGGCTACTGCGTTTGATGACATCTCGTCATCAATTGCGATCGCGATCGCATTTCCTGCGACGCTTCCGTTGCGGTCAAATTCGAGCACGACTGTCAGTCCGTCCGCGTCCGTGAGCGACAGAGTTTCGCCGTCTTGAATACGCTTGCCCGGCACGCCGCGAACCGTTGCACCTAGATCAAACTCAAACGTTTGACCATCGATAACGAATGTGTCGCCATCGTTAATCTTCGAAGCATCGATGCCTCGAAGTTCAGCACCGCCCGTCGAAGACGCTCCGCCGTAATCAAACGAACCATTGGTGGAAAAGTCAAAACGGAGACGTAAGCTGTCGCTTCCTACAAAATCGCTGAGATCAATTTTTGCCTGCCGCCACACAGATGCGCTCTCATCGAGAGCTGAACCGGCAAGCGCTGGCCAGTTGTCAAACTCAAACGGAGGATTTGCAAACGGCAATGAATCTCGCGCACCGTCACCAATGAACGTGTACGCGTTCAGTTGCCCAACGGGCGGAGCAGCATTGGGCACGTCCTGCCAGCTGTTATCAAACAGCTGAACTGCATTCGTATTGACCGTATCATTGGCGTTGATGTCAGTTATGTCGCCAAGCTCAGCAACCTGATTAGTCGCTACCAGGTGCCATTGACCTCGGCCAATTTCCGCGGAGTCATCTGTGATGAATACTCGGAACGAGTCTTGTGGCCCTAATCGATTTAGGAACGCAGGCCCCGTGGCAGCCGAATCGTTCAAATTGCGGAACTCGGTCATCGCCAAGTAGGTGAAGTACAGGACCGGCAAGTCGTCGCGGCCGTATCCCTCCAGGCTGAACTCGTTCGAGACGATGCTGCCGTGAGCACCGCCTGCAAAGTCGTAGTAACGGGGATCGTTGCCCGGCGCCGTTGCGGTGTCTTCACCGAAGAATAAGCTGTTGCCGCCGGAGTGGCCCGCGTCGCCACCTCGGTCCATGGTCGTCTTCCAAAGGTTTTCGTCGAGCGTACCGAACTCGAGTCCCACCGCGCCACCAACTCCGGTGCTAACGGACGTTTGGCCATCCACAAAAATCGGCTGCAATTCACCGTCTGCATTGAATGCGTACAGATCGCCACGTCCCGTGACGCCGAACAGCAAATCACGGTAGGCTCGACTTTCTACACTGCTTGGGCCAGCCGTCAGACCTTCAAACCCAACGAGATTCCCTGCGTCATCCAGAATCGAAGCTTGATATCGAGCAGTTGCGCCTTCGCCGTCTTGACCAGTGATTCGGAATAGGTGCCCTTCGTCGGTAATCCCGTACAGCGATGATCCCAAGAACGCGATACCGGTGATGTTACCTCCGAATTCTTGAACGAGTTCGGGGCCAGGGCGGCGCGGACAGGCCTCGTACAGCGATGTGCTAGTGTTCATGCAAACCGTGGTGTCAAGAACACCAGCTTCGACGATTTGCGTACCGGCGTTCGGCGTCAACGGTCCGTCAGGTCCATCAGGCGGGACAAAACCAACTGGATTATTGTTTGGGATCGCGTAAAGCTCTGTTTCAGGTCGATCAGCACCAGTGGCGCTGACGATCGATCCGTCGGCCGCGTTGAACTTGTACAGAATGTTGGTGATGCCACGGTTTCCGACGTCATCGACTTGTCCTTGGGCCGATCGATTTCCAATGGCATATCCGACATCGATGTCGCCAATCGCGTTTGGCAGACCAAAGGTCAAAGCGTCGAACAGGATTCCGACACCTTCTTGAGTGTCGCCAGCTCGCTGAACATTTGGCATGTCAGTCCAGTTGGCAGTCATCTCTTCATTTTGAAGGTTAAGGTAGGTCTCTAAACCATCATCCGTGATGACGCCGTTTT
This sequence comes from Planctomycetales bacterium, assembly GCA_020426925.1. Taxonomy (GTDB): domain Bacteria; phylum Planctomycetota; class Planctomycetia; order Pirellulales; family Pirellulaceae; genus JAGQPC01. The sequence continues at coordinate 2,145 of JAGQPC010001054.1, forward strand.
CACCGGTACCGCGAATCAGGACGGATCCGGCTTGCGGTGGGAGCGACTGTGGATCGATGTCGATCCACAAATAGTTACCTACTGTTGCGTCGTTAATGAGACCGCCGCCGTTTCCATCGAACAGCCCAAACGCATGGAGACGCTGGCGCCGCGTTGCATCAGTAACATCGTCCGGCAAACCGGTTTCTGGATTCGGAGCCCACCGCGAGAATACTGGATTATCGCGCAGTGCGATGTCGCCGACGGTTGGCAGCAGCCCATCAGCGGTGAGATACGACCCGAGTCGCACTTCACGTTTTCCAGTGAATGGGTCGACGCTCGCCAAACCAGTCTGAGTCGTCACAAACAACTCGACATCGCCAAGTGTATAAGGCACGACATTCCGACGATTAACGAGTACCGGAAGGACGGGACCATCCAGCGTCTCGGTAATAAGTGCAGGGTCGCCGTTAATGTGGTCGTCGGCAATGCGGACGATATTTCGGCTGGGCTCTTCTCGATAGAACGGATCTGTCGCATTGGTATCGTTGAAGTACTGGTCCTGCTTCGTCGACATGAGTGAGTCTGGATAAATCAGTAGCACGTACGAGCCAGGCGCGAACGTGAGCGGACCGGCAAACGGGTCGTGCGTGCCAACCGATCCTTGATCGAGCTGATCGACATCATCACCACGATTCGGACGTGGCTGATCGTCCGGAATCCTGCTGTTTGTGTTGGAGACAAACAGCAAGTTTCCAACCATGTATTCCGGTCCGGTCGGATTGTCTAGCAGCTCTGGTTCGGTGCCGGTGTACTGCGGATCGGCTTTGGTTTGTTCCAGCAACTCGTAAATCGAGAATGCCAAATCGGCACGAGCAAGTCCGTCGGCGAAATCGATGTCGAATCCCAAGTCGACCGTGCCGCCACCACTTTGAACATCCTCATAGCCAACAGAGAACACATATGCGTCGACATCGCCAGCTGGATCCATGGAGCCCGCGACTGAAATGACACCTCGATCTTGAGTCAAAACGTTGCCCAAGTTTTGTGCCGTCGTGAAGTCCTGCAAGACTTGAGCAGGAGTAAACGGATAGGCGGCGGCGGCGCCTGGGACCC
>JAGQPC010001055.1 GCA_020426925.1 Planctomycetales bacterium
CAAAAGTCGTTTTCGTCGATGCTGTGATGAGCGAACCAGATACTTCGATGATGGTCATGATTCGGTGCGCCCGGATGCCCCATTCTCGTCAGCGACGCGCCCGAGGGACCGTAAAACGGAAACAGGAATGGTCGCGGATACTGACTGCCGAAGTTCCATCGCGTCTTCTCTATGCCATCGATGCGCAGTGATACTTCACTGTCCGCAAGCGGAACGATTTCGCAACGCGGCGGCTTGAACTCGCCTGCACTTGCTAGTCCGTGAAAACCTTCAGCAGCAATTGCAGCGACAATCAAAAAGCACTTCAGGCAAGTTGGCATGTTCATCGGTCGCTCAGTTTTTCGTTTCTGATCGTTCAGACATCGCTTGAAAGATACTGGACAGTGTTTGGGCCAGGAGAGAAACCTCTTGTTCGGGCCGCAAAAGAATCGGATGATGTAGCATCACAGTTCGCTCAGCAGCCATGATGGCGTTTTCGAGCGGCACTGGCTTTCGACAGCGGCGCGAACTTCGCTTTGCGAATCCTCGAAAACCTTCGCCAAGTTGAATTCCCTCTGCGATTGCGGCTGCAACGACCCAACTTCGGTCGATCGAGTTTTCGTTGGAATCCGCGATCAGCCAAGGGAGTTTGAAATAACACACCGCGCCGTCTACGTCAGGCAAGCGAACTGGCGACACACTCGCTATCGGTTTGGTATCCGATAGCAGCAGCCGCACTCGTTGGTTTCGTATTGCGTTACGTTCGTCAAGTTTTGCCAATTGAGGTCTCAAGACAGCCGCCTGCAGCTCGCTCATCGCGAACGCGTCGTTTCCTTCACCGGCGTAGATCTTTATTCGCTGATAAAACAATTCGTTGTTTGTTAGCACGGCGCCGCCGCGACCTGCAGACATCAGCTTGCTGCCACCAAAACTCAAAACTCCCACGTCCCCACGGGTGCCTGCACGCTTGTTTCCATTTTTCGCTCCGTGGGCTTGGCATGCATCCTCGACGACCAAGATTCCTTGAGACTTGGCAAATTCACAGATAGCGTCAATCGCCAATTCACAACCATGCAAATGAGACGCAACGATTGCTTTTGTGTTGGGGCCGATGGCATCCTGCAATTGTTCGACGTCCATTGACCAGCTGTCCGGTGCCAGATCCACGAGCACCGGCGTGGCACCAGTCGCGCAAATTGCTCGGAAATTCCCAGCAAAGTCATAGGCAGCGAGAATTACTTCATCGTCAGGCCCAACGCTTAATCCACGCAGCGCAAGTTCGACGGCCATCGTTCCGCTGCAGCACAAATGAGCAAACTTGACGCTATGAAAGTCCGCAAGTTCATTTCTAAACGCAGTGCAATTGGGGCCTTCGTAGACTCCCCAGCTGCCGTTTGCGAAGGCGGTCGCGAGTGCGTCGTGTACTTCATCGTCGGCCGAAGGCCATTTTGGCGGGCCGTCTGGAAACGCCGGTGCGTTGCCATCGATTGCCAACTTGCGGATCATGAATCGTGTCAAACGGAAATGGGATTGCTTGTCGGCACAAACAAACAGCGGTAAGTGCCGGACTATCGATCCAATCTTCAAGCACGGCTACGACTTCAACGCATCTTGGTTTTCGGGAAGCTCGTAGTGGATCTTGCCAAAGATCCCGTCCGCCAGGAAGTTTTTCAACTTCCACTACCCGACGATTAACCTGACACAGAGTATTAGCTCAGCACCAGATCGATAATACGTTCCATGATAGTCGGTCGGGTTGCAGAAGACACGTGCGGCTAGATACGCCACGAAAAATAATGCCGGGAAGGACGGCGGAGCCGGGAACCCCATCCGTCCAATGACCGAATCGTTCGATCACCCTGCATTGAATCAAGAAAAAATTATCCGCCGTGGGGGTCTAGCCACGACGGTTAATTCGTAGTCGGCGAAAGTGTCCAAAACGCCCTAGGAGTTAGACAAGCTCCTTTTTCGCACCGATCAACGTTCGAAGTCGTTCGGCGAGCAATGCTGCGTCGAAAGGCTTCTTGAACGTTTCGTTGATGCTCGAACGATCAAAGCTCATCGTACTTCCGTCATCTGGTAGCAAAGCGATCAAGATCGTCTTGCTGAAGTCGTTGTTACGACGCAGATTCTGGCAGATTTGAAGAGCCTCGACTTTGCCGATCGAGAAGTCAACGATAATGCAGTCCGGGTGGAAACTCTCAGCTTGAATACCAGCTTCGAAACCACTCGCGGCAACTGCGACGCGGAACGACTTCTCAGGCGGCAATTCTCGACGAAGATTCTCAATCAAAACCTGATCTTGAGCAACGATAAGAACCTTTGCCATGGCCTCGTCTTCGAGGTCACCTAAAGGCATACCATGCTCTTTCAGGAACTTGATTAGGTATTCGCGAGGAATGCGTCGATCTTGAGATCCCGGAATTCGGTATCCCTTCAATCGTCCTGAATCGAACCACTTGCTGACAGTGCGCGGGGCCACTTTGCAGATCTTAGCGACCTGTCCAGTTGTGAAGACCTTCATCACAGGTTCTCCATGCTCCACGTTGAGTTAACCAAAGCCGCAAAAACAGACAAACTGTTGTCACAGCAGTTTAGCCCTTATTCGTTACCTACAGCTGAATCGTCTCAGATCCTTCGTCGACAAAGTTGCTGCACGCGCCGAATTGTTTCTGGGTCAGGGCTTTACGCTACACTAGTTCGCTTTTGCGCGAGGCGGTTCAGATCCGTCTGAACCATTCACACAAAAATCAAAGCAACATTCGCAAGAGGATTACGCTGTCTTGATTCGGCAATCCGTTGCCATCACAAAACTAATCCACTTACAACTGAGCTCTGGCGAATCAGCAGGTGAGAACCTGACGAGACCACACGTCGGATCAATCCTTGAAGCCAAATTGTGTCTCGGTGAAGAAACGGACGTTTCTTCGGCAGGACCCCCCTGCAGAAAAACTTGCTACCACGGACAACATCCGCTAGGCGAACCGTCCGACAGTGGCACGTCTTTCCGAAAGTTAGTTTCGATTCAAACAGGGGTATTACTTTAGAAACTTTCGCAGGTCATGCCGGACTCTCCGCGTGATCCGTGAGTGCGAAAGCTAACGAGCGGTTCATATGCAACGGCGTTGATGTCCTAACCTGTTGCAGTACTTCCTGTTGCGACGACGACGACAGGCCGCTCCGTTGCTCAGATAGTCGTTGTGGTATTTGTGCCGACAAAATTGGTGACAGCAATGATTCCGACTGGCACGATTGTACCGCGCGCGTGTTGACTCTTCATCGACTACGCGACGCCACGCTCGCCGTCGCCATCGTGTTCGTTACGGTCATCGCCGTTGTTTCGTTCGATCGCTTCCTTTCGAATATGACCATCATCCGACACATCTTCAAACTGCACACTAACTCTTTTGGAGATACCCGATTCCTGCATCGTGACTCCATACAGCGTGGTTGCCGCTGTCATGGTTTTCTTGGAATGTGTAACCACTACGAACTTGGTCCACTGCAAGAACTCACGAAGGACATCCGTAAACCGACCGATGTTCGCTTCATCTAGAGGTCCGTCCACTTCGTCCAACACGCAAAATGGACTGGGCCGATATTCAAAGATCGCTAGCAGCAACGTGACAGCAGTAAGCGCTCGTTCGCCACCGCTAAGCAATGAAATACCCAACGAGTGCTTTCCTGGAGGCGTCGCTACGATGTCGATCCCCGCTTCCAGAATGTCGACATCCGGCTCCAAGACAATGTCGGCCGAACCGCCACCGAAAACACGCCGGAACATTCGCTGGAAGTTAATCCGAATCGCTTCTAGCGTTTCAGTAAACAACCGTCGGCTGTCCGAATTGATGCGATTGATAATACGAACCAATGAGTTTTTCGCGTCCACCAAGTCTTGGTACTGAGACGCAAGAGCGTCATGACGCCCCTGCATTTGTTCAATTTCTTCAAGCGCCGCCATATTGACGGCACCGACGTTGCTAATCTTGCGACGCAGGTCAGCAATTTCTTTGTCGATTTGGTCGCGAGTGAGCGTGACTTCTTCCCCCTCTTCATCACGCAACACAACCGCGTCTAACTCCGATTCATTCACTTTCGACAGATCGACGTCGTAGTCATCAAGCACACGCTGCACAAGACTGTCTCGTTCGAGCTGAATGCGATTGACGTCGAGTTCAAGGCGATGTTTTCGTTGTTCGATTGCGTGCGTCGATTTACGGACGCTCGAAACTTCTTCGGTCAACGCTGCTCGCCGCTCACTTGCGGTGGCTCGCTGCCGCAGCAACCCAGCGATTCCAGCCGTCTCACGTTCTAGATCGAGATAAAGCTGCGCCAGCTCGGCGGTCGCTCGTAACAGGGTTAACTCTGATTCTCGACGCCGCTCTTGCGATTGGCCGAGCAGCCGCTGGACTTCGTCAACGGCCCGCTGCCGTTCGCGTTGGTCTTCCTCAAAACGCACGAGCTGAGCGTTCAAATCATCAACGCGCTGTTCGCTCTTTGCTAGTTCAACGCGGATGCCGTTCAGCTGCGATTCGCAGTCTCGATGCTGCTGCTCGAGTTCTGCTAACTCGCGGCGATTTTGCTCAAGAGTGCTTTCTAACGCTTCAACGGCCGA
>JAGQPC010001056.1 GCA_020426925.1 Planctomycetales bacterium
TTCAATCAAAATCGGCGAGCTAAAAGGAACAGCCGTGAGGACACGACGTTGTTCGAGCGTTTCGAAGCTGCGTTGGCGACGGGATGTGTTTGCTGGTTTTTGCATGCTGGCTTCCCCTGGATAGGTTAATCGCGATCGACTCGATTTTGTCGTTCGCGGCCATATACCCACCGGTCGTTTTGATGTGTGACACTCGAATTGAGATTTTTTCATCGAATTAGATTCTTGCTTCACACTTGAAACAAGCGTGAATCCATTTACTAAGAATCGCAGAAAACTGTCGTGTCGCGCGCAATCAGGGCGACGTCCGCTGTAGTCCTGCGACTCTGCTCGCAGGGCCACGCAGCCATAAGAAGGTCTCAGTCCCGCAGGCGGACCCACGGAACTACATTGGGCGAAGCTTCAGCCCGGCCGTTCAGTTCAGGCCAAATCGCCGCAACATTGACGCTGTAGATTGGCGGAACCGATTCAATTCAAATTGGCAGCTCCACGCTTCGCCGCCATCGCGCCCGAGCCAAACTTGTCCGGTCGTTGTCGCGAAATAAACAGCCGGCAATTTTATCAATTTTGTGTAGCCAGCGACTTCAGGGCCGAACGGCCCGCGTTACGAAAAATTGCGACGCGTCCGCGATGACTCTCCGACAAAAAGTCCTTTCTTTGTGCCCAGTGAAAGCAGGAAGCGATCAGGCATCGATTTTCCTCCGGATACAGCCTGAAAGCACGTCACCGGTGTTAAGCGGTGTGGTTGCGTCTTTGCGGTTATTAACGATTTGGTTGTTCACAAACAGATTCACATGTTTGCGAAGTTGTTCAGCTCATCGCAAATGCGATTGGACAGAGCAGGGCAGTCTTGCTTGATTCAGGTGCCGCGCGAACAGTTGTCGCTTTGAATAGTGTCGGGGTATGCTGGGAATCTCAATTGTTACTGACATCGATCGCGCCTTTTCGTATTCAGAAGCCTGATCGTTTTCACAGCGGCGCGAAAGCAGAATCTGAGTCACTGCGAGATACCTATCGCTGGCACCAGCAAAGCAGGCGGTTTACGAAAGTGAATTGGCAAGATTCGTCTTGAACTCGGTGTCGGAATTCAGCCGCAATCATTCGAGGTTCATTGTGTTGAGACGGCAATCGATGTATGCTCGGGCCCACCGCTTTAACTGGAGACAACAAGCATGACCGAAAACGAACAAGAACAGCAGCCAATACCGTCGCAAGCGGACCTTTACGAAGACCTTCGCCGGATCGGCGAACTCGAAGATCAGAAGGCGAACGTGCAGACCGAAATTGACCAGCTCACCGAGCGACTCACCAAAGCGATTCCGCACTTGGATAAATCTAGTCTGCTTGCGCAAATGTTGACGGCGACTTTGAAGCCAAAAACTTCGGCTCCAAAACGGGCTCCCAAAACGGCAAAGAAAGCGCCGCGTAAGAAGTAGCGTTCCGATCGGCCACTTGGGCGATGTAGCATTTTCGTGAGTACCTGGGGCTCCTCCCACGCAGGGCAGTGATATGTCGGACGCAGAATACGATCCGCGATACCTCAAAGGAATTGAGTATTTCAACGAGTGCGAATTCTTTGAGGCACACGACGAATGGGAAGAGCTGTGGCAAGAGTATTGGGGGCCGGACCGCACGTTCTATCAAGGACTCATACAGGTCGCCGTGTGTCTGCATCATTTTGGCAACGGGAATATTCGCGGAGCCAGAAAACTCTATGAAGGCAGTCGCGGTTACTTGCAAGAATACTTGCCGTTCCACAATGGATTGGACCTGCAAAAGTTGTTTGACGAGTTCGCGGAATGCTGTGCTGAGATTAATGCCAGCGAGGAGCAGTTTCCAGAAATTGAGATCGTTCCAGACTTGATACCGGAGATTCACTTGGATCCCCCGCCTGCAACATGATCAACAACGAAGTAGTATTTTTTAGGAACGGCCAATGCGCAACAGTCGTATCTCGTTTGTGTTTTTGCTCTGGCGTCGAACTAGAAGTGGCGAACCACGTTCGTGAGGCAGCTTTCGGCAGACGCAACGAACAGCCAGTCATCGATCGGCGTTCCACACGAGCTGCCGTTTAATGTTTTCAATCATCGGAATTCGAAATGCCAATTGACGATTTCAATGGAATCGCTCGTTTGTTTCCGCTGCCAGACTTGGTGATGTTTCCCCAGGTCGTTCAGCCGATCAGGATCTTCGAGCCTCGATACCTTGAGCTTTTGCATGATGCGCTTGAGACCGATCGGCTGATTGCGATGGCCACGTTGATGCCAGGCTGGGAAGCCGAATCGAATCGGAGTCCGCCGATTCACAGAGCGGTCTGCTTGGGGCACATTATGTCGGAGACGCAAACCGACGACGGCAACTACAACGTATTTCTGGCAGGTGTCAGCAGAGGCCTCGTCATTGAAGAGATTCCGTCCGACACTTCGTTTCGCATGGCCAACATTGAGTTGCAGTCAGATATCTACGAAGAGGACCAGAGCCACACTGAGGAACTTCAGACCGACTTGGTGACCAAGTTTCGGAGTCTGATGCCAAAGTCGAAAACGACGGACGACTTG
>JAGQPC010001057.1 GCA_020426925.1 Planctomycetales bacterium
GCACCGGCAACGACAAGCTCTATGGAAACGATGGCAATGATGCGATCTGGGGCGGCCGTGGCGATGACTGGCTGAATGGTGGCAACGGCAATGATGTCCTTTACGGCTACTACGGAAATGACGGGCTCTACGGGTCCAACGGCAACGACAAGCTCTATGGAGACCATGGAAACGACACACTCAACGGGCGAGCAGGTCACGACTTACTGGTAGGAGGTGAAGGCGACGACGTTGTAATCGGAGGAACGGGCAACGATACGATTTATGGAGGTACCGGAGATGACGAACTACGCGGAGGAACGAACAACGACAGGATCTTCGGAGAGCAAGGTCGCGACTTTCTGCATGGAGGTCCAGGGACGGACGAACTCAACGGTGGTCCGGGCCTAGACACCGAGCTCGATGATGAACAAACGCTACGAACTCCGACTCTGTTGGTAACCATCCACGGAGCGTAAAGTGGATCGGCCATTGATGACCACAGCTACACCGGCCTTGGAGAGCAGAACTGGGAAGCAATTGTCGCTGAGCAAATGGAAGTGAGGCTGGAACAAGGTGGGAGTCAGACTTACGCTACCAGACTGGATTGGCACGCAAATCTTCCCAGCAAGCTTGCCCGTGAGAACGGGCTAAAGGAAATCAAAAGTTTCCTGGGCAATCGTGACCAAAAGTGGGATGTTGTTTTGGTGGGCCACAGCCGAGGCGGAGTGCTTGCTGCCAATATTGCGAATGGTCTAAAGGGGGCAAAGAATCTCGCTAAGACACATCTGATAATGCTTGATCCAACCGCGGCGATTCCGTTTGGTGACGCCCCCATTCTCAAGATTGGCGGCCACGTCGGGCATGCGGTTTCCTATGACGATGGCCAGGACTTCTTGATGGGAATTCCCTTTCTGTTCGGCCAACACGTTGACGTCACGATGGATGGAGCCGTGATCAAGGGTGCCAAAACGATACCCGTAGAGACTCGAGGTTCGAAATCTCATGGTGCCGTCGCCCAGACCTGGTATCCCGATAGTCAGAGGTTGATCGATGACGTCGATTCAATACTTGCTGCGAAGTCCGCCGCCAAGTGGCTAGGGCGGATCGATGTTTGGAATGGAATGGACGAACCTGACGACGAGTACCAGTTCGACAAAAAGTGGATGGCGCCACGACCAAGTAACGCATCCCTTCTCGCAGACGGCTACCTCCGATACGAAAACGGTCAGCTTGATGTCGGTTACAACTACTTGGGCAGCGGTGCGTCAGTCAGCATAGGAGCAGAAGGAATTGGCGGATCTGTGACTACGGCTGGAGTCGGAGGTGCCGCGGTTCACGTCGACGAGACAGGTATATCGGGCGCAGTTAACGTATTCGGATTTGGTGTTTCTGGCGACACAAGCACTGGCAAGTTGGATGTCACCGTTCCCATAAAATTCTAACGTTGGTGCAAAAAGGAATTGCAATGACGTAACTCCAAGAATTTGCTGCCCGGAAGACATTTCAGTTTTCTGGGCAGCTTACCTTTTATTTATCGCGTGTCGTCTTAAACTGCACTGAAGTCGATCGCTCGTAGGCATTTTTAGTATGCTCCCTGTTCGGTTTGTCAGTCGGCGCATGGAGCATCGGCAAGAGAATAAGGCGACGTCACTTGTGCCGTTTTCCTGGTTCCGTGCCAAACCGCACCTCTCATGTAGCACCGGCAAAGCAGTCTGTACTCAACTTGCAGTCTGCAGCTACGTCGGCCAAGATTTAGCCGCTCACTGCTTAATGGAGCCAATTATGGTCATTTTTCTAGGAATTGTTTACGTCTTAGTATGCCTGCCGATCGGACTCTGCCTAATCGCAGTTGGCTTATCCGGTTTCTCAAGAGTTGGCGTAAAACTCTCTACTCGACGTAGAATCACAGGCCGAAGCGGAATGATCGTGGGCACAATTTGCATTGGCGTCGGGATACTTCTCAGCTGGCCACTTGTGGTTGCATTGATTGGTCTCCTGCTGAAGCCTCTCGCTGGGATATAGATTGATTGTTGCGATTCGCTCAGTTTCAGCATATGTTCAGGTCCGTACGGCAGCCGCCGGTTGATTGGGAAATATCAAATCTGCAGTCAGCTCATGCGGATCATGTCAATTCAGGAATCTTCTTGGCAAGCCAAGCTGTCGATCGCGGTTTTTGGCGGT
>JAGQPC010001058.1 GCA_020426925.1 Planctomycetales bacterium
TGTTGCGCTGGAATCGGCAGCTCTCCGAAAAGTGGTGCCGCAGCGGGAACCGGTTCGGACGGCTCACCGCGAGGTTCGGCAATGACATAGCGATGTCCGGCAGAAAGATTGCTGACAGCGTGCTTCATGCCCGATGGCCAACGAATGGTCAGGTTCGAAATCGAGTCAACCGATCCTAGACCAAAAACGACTTCCGCCGGACCGCATCCCAGGTAGCCCCGTTCCGGTTGAAGGACTCGCACCAGTTCGTGCCCATCAACGGTAGCCCGCAATTCGGCGCCGATGGCCCGAGTGTTCCTACCGTTTCCCTGGAGCGAAACCTTAATCACATTGCCACTCGCCGATTGATTTCGAAACAGGCCGATCGGCGACTGAAAATTATTGACGACTAAGTCGAGATCACCGTCGCCATCAAGGTCACCGATCGCCGAGCCAAAACTAGTCGTGTCCTCATCGATCCCCCATTGCTCCGAAACTTCTGCGAAATTCAAATTCCCCTGATTGCGGAAAAGTCGATTACGTTCCTTGAGCGGTGGATATTCGTTCCACGTAACCTTGCCGGTCCGCTCGTTGGCTTCACGCACTTTTGCTCGCAGATCGGAATTGAAAAAATCACGCGTCATTCCATTGGAGAAAAAAACGTCGTTGCGTCCGTCATTGTCGAAGTCCGCGATTCGAACGGCCCAGGTCCAATCGGTACTCGCGAGGCCAGCCAGATGAGCGACTTCTAAGAAACGCGACGTTCCTGTGTTGATGTAAACAGCGTTTCGCATGTACTGACGCGGCGTTGGTGATTCCAAGAACCAGCCTTGTTCGTCCATGTCGCCCATGTTCATCTTTTGTTTGTAGTGAGTCGTTGCCGCCATGTCGGATGCGATGTAGTCGACATGTCCGTCGCCATTCAAATCGCCAGCGTCGCTACCCATCGAAAACCAAGGAGTATTCGGAACGGTTTGTGCGATCACGTCGGTGAAGGTTCCGTCTTTGTTGTTTCTGTAGAGCCGGTCAGGACCAAAAAAGTCATTCGAAACGTACAGGTCAAGCCAGCCGTCCTCGTTGTAGTCCCACCAAGTCGCCGACAGTCCTTCATCGTGACCTTCGATTCCCGCACTATGGCTCGCATCGACAAAGCGGCCGCCATCGTTGCGATAAAGGTAGTCTCGCTGCCCCGCATTGAACTGATAGAGGCTCCCGTCCGGTTTCAGCACGGCGCCTAGTTCGTCTCGATACGGTTCGGGCACCACGACTTGCCCGTTGGGAAGCACTTTGAAGTCCAGCTTCTGCGGACGAGGTTGACCGGTGAGACGATTCGTCAGCAGATACGCGTCCAGGTCTCCATCGCGATCATAATCGGCGAAGCTCATCATCAGGCTTGCGCCAGAGAAGGCGAGTCCGTACTGAGCAGCCTGTTCTTGAAATCGTCCGTGTCCGTCATTAACAAACAACTTATTGGGTGCGTCGTACGCACAAATATACAGATCTAAATGACCGTCGCCCTGAATGTCGACAAACGTTGCGCTGATCGACCAATAATCGGACAAGTGTTGTTCCAGCCCCCATTTTTCCGTGACGTCTTCGAATCGAAAGTCGCCGAGATTCCGATAGAGCATCGAACCATGATGCGGCCTGGTCAAAAAGATTTCCGGCAGGCCATCGTTGTCGAGATCGCCTAACGCGACGCCACCACCAGAAAATGATGTTTTCAAATGTTCCTGCTGATTTGCATCTCGAGGCTCCCAACAGTGAACAAAGTCGAGACCGGATTGCTCGGCAAGAATCCGCTCGAAAAGCGTTGACTCGTTCGATCGTCGCGACGGAAGTGGCGTCGAATGAACTTCGCCTGGTGACAGCTTCACCGAAACTGTGCTGCTCGGTGAAGCTTGCGATTTTGTAGACTTCGCGTGGTTGCCGCAGCCGACGATGCAGGCAAGGACCGATATGACCGTAATCGCTTCAGCGATGCCGACCGTTTCGTAAAACGAACTGTGCGATGAACGATTCAATTTGCAAGCCGATGGCATCTCCGTCTAATTCGATGCGAAGGCGTGAACGAGGTTCCTTCTACGGCGTTCGCGGCTACATCAGCTTTTCATTCTAACTCGTTGGGATTTACGCTGATACAAAAAAACAAAGAGAGGCTGAAGCGGCTGATTTTCGGGATGAATCGTTAGGTTAGAGCTTCGCCCCGACCGAATCGACGATCGATTGTTCGTCAGGAAACTCACCCGTCTTCAATTTTGAATAGATGAGCTCACCGCCGGCATGCACTTCAAAGCAACCACCACCAGACGGTTCGAGCTCCAATCCTTTGATGTTTTGCTTGAAATTCGAAAGCAGCTTGTCCGCCAAACTGACGGCTCTGGGCTCGTAATTTCACTGGGAGCAGTAACGGATGTGAATCTTCATCGATAGATATCTCGACTGATCGTTTTTGCTGTACTTTGGCAAACCCATTACGCAAGCGAGCGACGGTGTTACGCGTCCCTCGCTCACACTTCGGGTTTACATTTATGCCAACGACGCCATGGTGACTCATCCACTGCGAAGTCGACCATCCTCAAACCTAGTTCTTAGCTTTGTTCTTTGCCTTCTTGGCGGTAGCTTTTTTGGGCGTTGCCTTTTTTGCCGTCTTCTTCGTCACTTTTTTAGCGGCGGCTGTCTTGGGTGCTGCTTTCTTTGGGGTTGCCTTCTTTTTGGGAGAAGCCTTTTTCTTAGCAGCTTTCTTTTTTGTTGTTTTCTTCTCAGCTGATTTAGTGGCCGACTTCTTAGCTCCACCAAACACGGCATCCCAATTTTCGGCGTAATCCCCAGTGGATCCAACTCGCAAAATTGACATTTTCTTCTTACCTCAACGTTTTAACAGAAAGAATTGTATAGTCGGCTTCGCAACCGATTTTGTTCGATGCGGTATACGCATCCATCTAATTTTGACGGTCTATTTACAGCAACTTACTACCTGACCGATCCACACCAGTCAACCACCGATGCGGAGCAAGGTAAGTCCGCGGCAGCATCGAGCCGCCACGTACGTGACTATCGCTGCAGCTTTTTGTACTTGAATCGGACCGGTTCGTCAGGCTTAATCCCCAATCGTTCGCGCCGTTGTTGTTCGTAGGTTTGATAATTACCTTCGCACCAGTGAACGTACGCGTCACCTTCAAAGGCAAGTATGTGGGTCGCGATTCGATCCAAAAACCAGCGATCGTGGCTGATTACGACAACGCAACCGACGTAATTCAGAATCGCTTCTTCCAGCGCCCGAAGCGTATCAACATCCAAGTCGTTTGTTGGCTCGTCGAGCAACAGGACATTGGAACCACGGCGCAACAACTTTGCTAGATGCACGCGATTTCGCTCACCACCAGACAGATTGCCAACTTTCTTTTCCTGGTCCGGCCCACGGAAATTGAACCGAGAGACATATGCCCGGGCGTTAATCTTCCGACCACCCATCTCGAGCGTATCATGCCCACCCGAAATCTCGTCAAA
>JAGQPC010001059.1 GCA_020426925.1 Planctomycetales bacterium
GAGGGTCGGACGCATTATCAGGTTCGATAAGCTGCAGATAGTCGATCACGATCAAACCGATTTTTCCTTCACGGCGTTTGATGCGACGTGCGGCGGCGGCGATTTCGCTGACGGTGCGACTCGGCGAATCGTCGATAAAAAGCGGTGCTTCGCTCAGTATCGCCGCCTTTTCAACCAATCGTTTTCGATCATCTTTCGAGATCGTACCGTTTCGCAATCGCGAGCTGTTCACCTCTGCCACGGAGCAGAGCATTCGGTCGACCAGCTCGATGGCCGCCATTTCCAAACTGATGAACAACACAGGTTGTTTGTCGACCATGCAGACGTGTTCCGCAATGTTCATCGCGAACGCCGTTTTTCCCATGGATGGACGAGCAGCCAGGATCAAAAGTTCAGACGGGTGCAAGCCGCCCATCATGCCATCGAGTTCCTTGAAACCTGACTGGACGCCGCCTTGCAGGTTTTCGCCTTTCATGCGTGAATCGATTCGATCCATCGCCTCGTGCAGGACGTCTTTGATGTCGGAGACGGTTGCAGAGTCGCCGCGTTCCGAGATCTCGAAGATCTTCTGTTCCGCTTGGCTGACGAGTTTCGCTGCGTCTTCGTTCGATTCGTACGCCGACCGCAGGATTTCGGTGCTGGCTCCAATCAGTGCTCGGCACGTTGCGTCTTGGCGAACAATTTGCGCATAGTATTCGGCGTGAGCTGCCGTCGCCACGCATCCGCCAACCTCGGCCAGAAACTCCAGCCCACCAATTTGCTCAAGCGTTCCGCTGCGTTTGAGATTGTCGACCAGCAGCGTGATTTCGATTTTTTTTCCGGCGTCGTGCATGTTCATCATTTGCTCGAAAAGCAACTGATGGGCCGTAACATAGAAATCAGTCGGTCGCAGGATCATCGCCACTTCGTCGCAGACTTCTGGACGCTGCAGGATGCTTCCCAAGACCGCCATTTCCGCTTCTTTGCTGTACGGCGGTTGGCGGTCAAAGATGGGCGTATCGCGTTTGTCCTGCTTGTTGAATCTGCGAGCTTGTGAGTGCGATTTATTGGGCCGAATGGAAACCAAGAGCTTACCCCTCCATGATGTTGCTTCGTAGATCGGTCAAGAACGATCAGCGCGTACTGGTTAAGTTCCCCGCACGAACTCGACCGCTATGCCAATAATCGATTGACGCTCTCAATCAGCCGATCCATAGCGAATGGCTTGCGAATGTAATCGTCAACGCCCAACATCTCTGCGTAGGCCTTGTGACGACTGCCCTCATTTGCGGTGATCATGATGACTCGGATCGGCACCGGCCGACTTTGCCGCAGTTTTTCGAGAACCAGAAAACCGCTTCGCTTGGGCATCATCATATCCAGAATAACTAGGTCAGGATCTTCGCGATCAGCCATTGCGAGCCCTTGATTGCCGTCTCGCGCCACGAGGATCTCGTAGCCCTTTGCGCCGAGTGCGAACTTCAGCGATTCGATGATTTCCGCATCATCGTCGACCAAAAGAATTCTTTTTGTTGGGCCCGAATCCGTTTCGTTGAGCTTGTCTTCCGCAGCCATGCCTCGCACCTTAAGTTCTATTTGGGTTCACGACTGGAACATTCTACCTGCCAACCTGCGGCAATGCGACAGGCCTGTTTGGCCACCTCTTTAGCGAAGACCCCCGCGGATTGCGTCCGAGATTAGTGCCGCGATGGCTAAAGCAGCAACTATAATTGATTGAACAGTTTTCTGATTTCGACGCCACCGTCTGGTCAAGTTTTAGTGACTTCCACTTCTGGCTGTGATGAGCAAAAATGCTCGCCTGGAATTGATCGAGATACGCCGCAACATTGACGAAGAATCCGAGAGATGATATGGCAATCAAAAAGGACAGAAAACGCCGCAAGAAGAAAACGATGGCCAAGCAGGCCGATAAGTTTATGCTCTATCAGCAGTCGGTCCAAAACGCGGACCACGAAGTTGAATTCTTTGAGCAGGCGTTTCGTGAACAGTACAACAGAAAGCCATATACGCTTCGCGAAGATTTTTGCGGCACCTACGCCGTTTGCTGCGAATGGGTCAAGTCCAGCTCTCGCCGCACCGCCATTGCCGTGGACCTGTGCTCCGAAACATTGGTGTGGGGGACGAAACACAATTTGGGCAAGCTCAAGAAGTCCCAACAAAAACGCGTGACGGTTCTCGAGCAGGACGTCCGCGAAAAAAACAAGCCAAAGGTTGACGTGCTCGCCGCGCAAAACTTCTCGTTTTGGATATTTAAAACGCGCAAAGAAGTAATCAATTATTTCAAGATCGCTCGTGCCAACATGAACGACGAAGCAATCTTTGTCATGGACATGATGGGCGGCGGAGCGTGCCAAACTGAAGACCACACCGACAAACGCACGATCATCAAGGGAAAGAGAGGATTCAAATACCATTGGGAACAAGCCCGGTTCGATCCCGTTACATCGGATTGCAGTTTCTACATCAACTTCTCTTTTCCCGATGGCAGCAAGCTGAAACACGCCTTCGAATATCACTGGCGCTTTTGGACGATTCCCGAGGTCCGCGAGATGTTGTCCGAAGCCGGCTTTTCAGCGAGCCACGTCTACTGGGAACAGGAAGACGAAAACGGTGAAGACACCGGCGAATGGGCTCGCTGCGAATCCGCGGCCAGCCAAGCAAGCTGGATCGCATACATCGTCGCGACTGCGTAGTGGACCAGCGGTCTGTTTGTTGCATTCGTAGTTTGGGTGCGGCGAATCGGAACCCAGCATCGGAACTGGCTACAGAGCCGCATGCAAGGTAAATGCATGAACGCAGTTGGGTTCCGCTTCGCTGCTCAACCGATCGACCCGCAGGGTGTAGCGAATCCAGCTCAATGTCAAACTCGTCGCGGCAGAGGAGCCAATGGACAAACTCTCTGCACGCACGTAATTCCTCTTCACTCAAATCGCTAAATGCTTCTTGATAGTGTTCCGGATTCGCGAGTACCAGTGCAGCTGTGTCAACACCTGTAGCATTGCTATCGGCGTTGTCAATTGAGTGCAACATGTAGCGCGGAAGATAGAACCGCACACTGTCTGCAGTCAGGAACGGAAATACGTCGGCGTAGTTCTCGACACATGCACCTGGAATGTCAATCCATCGTTCTTGGGAATCGAGAATTGGGTTTTCGTCGATGCCGTGATCATCAATCGCACCGGCACAGGAAAGCGACATTTTGCCTCCTTTTGCGACCAGAAAAGGCACTGACGACTAAATCGCGAATCGGTCGACGACCTGTTCATGCTCCGCGAGAGCATCCGTTGCTTCCGCCACAGACGCCGCCATCAGAAGCCGGAGTAAGGAGGTTCCGGTACCGCCGCAACGCCCAGCCCAAGAAATCACAAAACGATGCCAAACCAGCAATCGAAAATCTCACAACCAGCTCGCTGGAACGGACGCCACTGCGCCTCGACAAACCGCCCGATAGTCAACAAACG
>JAGQPC010001060.1 GCA_020426925.1 Planctomycetales bacterium
CATCAGTTGGTGATTCCAACCTTGATGGCTCATTTACAACGGGCGATTTAGTTCTAGTGTTTGAGGCTGCAAAGTACGAAACCGGTGCTGCGGCTACGTGGGAAGAGGGCGATTGGAACGGGGACCTGTTGTTCGATTCGAATGACTTTGTTTTCGTCTTCACCTACGGAGACTATCAAGGTTAAGGAACGGTGTTTTGCACAACCGTCTGGAACATTTGGAGACACGTAGGTGTCTCAGCGTCGATGTGTCCTTTATTGGTCACGAGCTGACGTGTTGTTTAGAGCTTCGTCCGCAGCAAGTTGGTACTGCGGACATGAACGGTGATTCATTAGTCGACGTTTTGGTCTTAGCCGATGGAAAGGTCTTTGTTCACTTAAACGATGGACGTGGAGGTTTTCATAAATCACCGACCAGTGATGCGCGTTCTGGCATTCTAAGCCACGTTGTGCGTTTTAACGTGGCTGATTTAGATGCTGATGGTGATTTGGATCTTCTCGTAGATCGGACGTTCGAGGGATTTGCCGACGAAGGCAACAGTACGGAATGGCTCGAGAACATTGACGGTAGAGGCGTGTTTTCGTCTCCCTGGGAAGTCGTTGATGTTTATGATCCAAACTCGAGGAGCATTCCCACGGATGTCGACGGCGACGGCGATATTGATATCGTTTGGGCAACGTCGTCACAGAGCCAGATTTGGTGGATTGAGAATCACGGTGAGGGAACTTTTCAGTTCGCTGACCGCATTTCAATCCCTGGTGAATGGATTGCGCCAAACGGATTTGGAATCGACGTTGGGGACATAGACAATGATGGTGATTCCGACATTATCTCGCGGAGAACGCCGACGTCAGACGTTGTTTTATACACAAACCAAGGAGTTGAGGGTTTTACGAGAGACATTGTTTTTAGTCACCATGAAGACAATGCGATTGGTCTCACCTCGTTAATGTACTTTGATGACGATGATGTGCTTGACATCGTCATTCGGTCCATCGGCCAGGACAGGATTTCATGGTCAAAAGGTCATGTTATCGAGGGGTTCTCTACACCCGTTCCAATCGTGTTTGGAGACGTGGCGCGCTCAGAATTCGCCGACATTGACAATGATGGTGACGTCGATGTGCTAGCCATGGTTAGCGACGAAACCAATACTAACGCCAATATGTACGAGAATACTGGCGGCGCAGAACGGTTTCCGCTGAAATCGTCGAACCTTTTGAGCAACGGTCACCCAACGACGATTGGGAAGATAGTCGACCTGGACGGCGACGGTGCGGCAGATGCGTTGACGTACGACTATACAAGCCATGCGGTTGGCTGGTATAGGAATGTCGATACCACCACATTTTCCTTGTCCGCTTGGCAACCAATTAGCTCGGCGATTCGCGACGCCAGCGTCGTCGATGTCGATGGAGACGGCGACGCTGATATCGCAGCTGTCTCTTACGGTCAGATCGTCTACTTCGAAAATCTGGGGCGCTCATTTGCGACAGAACGTCCACTGGCGAACGGAAATTTCAACACGGTAGATGCAGCCGACATTGACGGTGATGGTGACGAGGATTTGGTTACTACCGAATACTACAACAATCAGGACTCGATTTGGCTAGAAAACAAGGGCGGCGAATTCGTGTCGCGTCCTCTCGTGTCGGGTTATTCGTTTCGCCAAATAGATCTAATTGACATCAATGGAGATGGACGAGCGGACTTCATCGGCCGAGTAAACACGGCACCAGATAATGTACGATCACGTGTCAACACGGTTTCCACATTTATCGCAACTGATTTGGGATTTCGATTTGATCAAACGATCGCGAATGAGAGAATTCGTTACGATCACATCGTCGCTGATTTGGATAGCGATGGTGACAACGATCTCGTACTTTGGCAAGCGACAACGCGGCAGTTTGTGATCTATGAAAACACAGATTCCGGCCTTACAGTCAGTCGCTCTCTTGGAGTGTTTAACGATGTGCGCTCAATCGCCGCCATTGATATCGACGATGACTCAGTGCTCGATCTTGTTATTGCCACGAAAGGAGCTTTGTCGTGGTTCAAAAATAATGGTGATTTTGGCTTTACGGGTGAACCGTCGACGTTGATCGAACTGGACCCATCTACCAACGAAGTCAAAGAGCTCATGACACGCGATATCGATCGAGACGGTGATTTGGATCTTCTAGCGAACGGAGTCATGTGGATACGAGAAAAGGACGGAGAGTTCACTATTCAGAATGTCATGAAAGCATCGATCGGGTTGGGGAGTTCATTTGACGTTTTTGATTTTGATTCAGACGGCGATCTGGACGTGCTTAATTGGCAACAATCAGAAGGCAACTGGATGTATTTGTTTGAGTCGCGACCTATAGGTGACTCGAATAATGACGGTGTTTTTGATTCATCTGACTTGGTAAAAGTGTTTCAATCAGCCAAGTACGACGACGGAGTACCGATGAACGCGACGTTTGACGAAGGCGACTGGAACGGTGATGGCGACTTCGATAGTTCCGATTTGGTCTTTGCTTTTCAAACACAGTCGTACGTACGAACGCGAGGATAAGGACCCGGCAAGCACCGCGAGCGGATCAGGCAACCGAAAGGCGGAAGGTGTTCCTTTGGAAAACCGTCTTGGCAGGTTGCCGGACGGGTCGCCGGTCGTAAGAACGCCATCTTCAGGGCACGGCGGTGACTCAGGGACAACAAGGGAAGGAATGCAACTCTGCGTCGTGTTGTCGCGAGATGAAAAGACGTTGCGCATCTGGCGGGAGTTCGCTACGTTGGCACACATGGGAACATGGGGCATAACAGCGATTGAGAATGATGCGGCTTGGAACTGGCTCGATGAATTGTTCGACGTCATTCAATTTGCGCATCGCGTTGAATTAATGCTTCGCAGAGACGTTCATGAATGTCCCGACGAGGTGCGTGCGGCCGCGTGCGTCGCAAGCACGTTGATGGCGGCCAATCTGTGGCCGAGTGAGACGAAGGAACGCACTAAAGACCTGGCCACGCACCAATTGCGAAGAATGCTTGATGAAAAAGTGTTTGCGAACGCGGTGATTGTTGCTGAGATCCGCAAAGAGGTTCAGCGATTAGAATCTGCCCGAGCGCGTTAGGGCAGCATGGAGACGCCCTAAAAAGGAATGCCAGTGTCCAGGAAAAGCTGCTGCGTCACGGATGATCGTCGTAAATATCAGCACGAGAAAAATCATCCGACAGCGGCGAATGCGTGAATGTTTGCTCTTTGGCTTGGTCAAGGAGCAGTCGGTCAAGGTCTCTGTCAAAGGAATCGTCCCGCGCGTCCTTGTCCTGTTTGACCATCATGGCCAGATAGTCATTCAATGACAGCCCTCTGGCGCGTGCGATGGCGTCGAGTGCATTTGCAATGTGATCTTCTAGCTGAATCTGTCGCATGGGATGACGTTAGCACGAATCATTGCAGGTTAGCAAGCAAAAGTTGAAGCAGATTGCGGCATACACGTGATCGTCATCAAACTGTCACAAAAATCGAGTTGCGATTGAATATGTGTCGGATATGTCTATCTGCAATTGAATTGAGCCCTAAACACCAACACGTAGTTGTATGCTTCGCATCATTCAAAATCGGGCCGCTGAGTCGGCCAAGTCATACTATTCTCAGGCCGACTATCTGAGCGAAGGCCAGGAGCAGATCGGCTGTTGGGGTGGGAAGGCCGCAATGATGCTGGGCCTGAACGGCCAGGTGACTAAAGTTGCGTTCGACCGGCTTTGTGACAATCAACATCCGCGAACCGGCAAACAGCTAACGCCACGAACCAGAAGTGACCGCACGGTCGGGTACGATTTCAACTTTCATGTGCCCAAAGGAGTTTCGGTTGCCTATGCATTGAATCAGGATGAGAGAATCGTCGAGGCATTTCGCGAAGCCGTCGACGAGACGATGAACGAGCTGGAACGCGACATGAGAACGCGCGTGCGTCGCGGCTGGATGAACAGCGAACGGATAACCGGCAATCTCGCCTGGGCGGAGTTCATTCATCATACGGCACGGCCCGTCGACGGGATTCCGGACATGCATCTCCATGCCCATTGTTTCGTCTT
This sequence comes from Planctomycetales bacterium, assembly GCA_020426925.1. GTDB lineage: Bacteria > Planctomycetota > Planctomycetia > Pirellulales > Pirellulaceae > JAGQPC01. The sequence goes on from JAGQPC010001060.1 coordinate 4,084, forward strand.
TAACCAAACGTTTGATGAACACGAAAATCGATGGAAGGCCGGACAGTTTCGGGAAATCAAACGCGACGCTCCCTATTTTGAGGCCGCATTTCACGCGAGGCTGGCCAAACGGTTAACAGAGCTTGGCTACCAGATCGAACGCAAGGGTCGCAAGTGGGACATTGCCGCTATACCGGATTCGGTGAAAACGAAGTTCTCGCGACGGACCGGTTTGATTGAAGAGATTGCCGCTGAAGAAGGCATCTTGCGGGCGAAAGACAAAGACAAGCTGGCCGCCAAAACGCGCGAAGCCAAACAGTCCAACCTGACGATGGATGAGTTGCGTGAGGTTTGGCGTAGCTGGTTAACGGACGACGAACGCGATGCTATCGGCACCGTCGGCCGTTCTCAAAGCGACCTGCCCGAACAACACGCCACAGCAAAGGCACTGGAGCAGGCGAAGCTCCATTGTTTCGAGCGAGAATCGGTCGTGCCAACCAGACGGCTTGGTGCCGAGGCGTTGCAACGTGGGCTGGGACATGTCGGTGTTGAAGAGACGTTGGCGGCCATCGACGAATCGGACGTCATCAAACGGGACTATCGTGGGCGCAACATGGCGACTACGCCAGCAGTGCTTGCCGAGGAACAAGCCATGATTGGATTCGCCAGGAATGGCAAAGACAAAAGCCAACCACTTAATGAAAATTGGAAATTCAAACGCGATTGGCTTAACAAAGAGCAACAAACCGCGATCGCTCACCTGTTGAATTCAAAAGATCGAGTCATGTTGCTGCGTGGCGGTGCCGGAACAGGCAAGACCAGCCTGATGGCGGAGGCAGTGGAGGGAATCGAAGCGGCTGGACATTCCGTTTTTACCTTTGCACCGTCGGCAGAGGCGAGTAGGGGCGTGTTGCAATCAGAAGGATTTACCGGAGCGACCACAGTTGCCGAACTGCTGATTAATCCGGAACTCCAGGAAGCGGCGCGCGGCGAGGTGATATGGATTGACGAATCGGGGTTGCTTGGAACCAAGACGATGAAGCAAGTCTTTGATCTGGCGAACCGGATTGATGCCCGCGTCGTGCTTTCCGGTGACTGGAAGCAACACGCGTCCGTTGAGCGTGGGACGGCTATGCGGCTGCTTGAACAACATGCCGGACTTATCCCCGCAGAAACCAAAGAGATCCAACGCCAGAAGTCCCGTTACAAACTTGCTGTTGCCGCAATCGCGACAGGTGGCTTGATCGGCGGTTTTGAGCAGTTGGACCGACTCGGCTGGATCAGGGAACTGGAAGACAGCGACCGCGAGCAACAAATCGCCAAGGACTATGTCACTTCCATCCGAAAAGGCTTGTCGACGCTCGTCGTCTCACCGACTAATGCCGAGGGCGAACAAATCACGCGCGCCATCAGGCAGGAGCTCCGATCACGAAAAATGATTGGCGAACAAGACCATAAGCTCACGAGGCTGCAACCGAAACATCTGACAGAGGCAGAGCGTGGCGATGCCGCGTTTTATGAAAAGGGTGATGTAATTGTGTTTCAGCAAAACGCCACAGGCCATCGAAAAGGCGAGCGTATGACGATCGGCGACACCGTTCCTGATGAGTTACTCGAACTTGCCCCAAGATTTGCTGTGTTTCGCGCCGAGGAATTGCAGCTTGCAACGAAAGACAGAATCCGCATCACGGCCAATGGAAAAACCAAAGATGGAAAGCACCGCCTCAACAATGGCAGCGTCTATATGATCGACCGATTCACAAAGTCAGGCGACGTCAGACTTACAAACGGCTGGATCATCGACCACAACTACGGGATGTTCACCAGCGGCTATACGAGCACCAGCCATTCTTCCCAGGGCAAGACGGTCGATCACGTCATACTAAGTGAGTCGACCAACTCACTTCCCGCGGCGAGCTTGGAACAGTTTTACGTGAGCGTGAGTAGGGGCCAAAAAAAAGCGACCATCTATACCGACGACAAGTCCGAACTGAAACGTGCGGTGCGCGATGCGAATGTGTCTCTGTCTGCGACGGAACTTCAGC
>JAGQPC010001061.1 GCA_020426925.1 Planctomycetales bacterium
TCTGGCAAGAACTCGCCGCTCGCATCTTGCCGGAAGGTACAACCGCCGCTGATGAGCTGAACTATTCCTTGATCGAAAACCATGTGCGGTGCGACGAAGACTTTGAGTCTACCGTGGCACGCGTCGAAGAGATCGCTGAATTGCTTGGTTGCTCGTTTAGTAAGGCAGCCAAAGAAGAGCAACTGATTCTCATTCCCCAACTACCGTACCAAGTTTGCGCTAGCAAATATCTGCTCTGAAACGAATTCTCTGTGGTCTCAGATGCTTGGCCAGGAAAGACAGCAGTTTGTCAGCCTCAGTGAAAATCAGCATCCCGAACCGGAAGGCATGGGAGGTTTGTTGTTCGGAGCCAAACGCTTTCATTTTTCAACATCCGAACAGATGTACCACATGGTGCCGCCCGAAAAGTTTCTCTCGCTCAGGCGCGGAGGCCCGGAGAACAACTTTCTGATCGATAGCTACATGATGATGGGGGGCCGTACATTCGAAAACGGACGGCCTTACAAGTTAGTCACTTTCTCCCAAAGGTAAACCGATGCCGCCCGACGATCAAAACAAAATAAGTATTGCCGACGGAATCACGCTTGCGTTGATGATCGTGTTTTCGCTGACACGAACGGTGCAACTGTTCAGTCGGCTTCCCGGAACCGTCGGTCCGTGGTTCTTGAGCGTTTTCTACATCGTGGGATTGTCCATACAGCTGTACTATTGCGAAATGAAGGCTGCTACAACGGGCGTCCTCGATCTCGTTCCCACGACGCTGTTTCTATCCGTCTGTATTCTTTGGCATTTTGTGCATGGCGTTTTCCGCCGTCTCGCTGTGGCTAAAGGTGCCGTATTCCATTCCTACGAGCCGGGACTGGGCGTTCTGTGCTACTTGTACCACGGATGGAAGCTTTGGCAGATTGGATTGATTTCTGATTTGGCAGTGGCTTCGACACTCAGTTTTGTTTTTTACGTTCTGCGTTGTCCACATCTGTCGTCCTGGTATCTATCGATGATTCCGTGGCTGCTAGTCGGCCAAGCATATCTATTCGTGCGGGAAAGATTCGAGCGTCAGACAGTTAACGACGCGCAGATCGAGTCGCAGATCCAGTCTCAAAAACTTTGGCGGAGGTAAATCATGAGCGGTGAACCAAAACGAAAACTCGGCGAAGGGGCATTGGCAGCAGCTTGGCGGCAAGGCCACAAGGAAATCGGACAAATGCTCAAAGCGTTTCCCGATTCGATCCTGATCGAAGAGCCCGGCCAGATGAATAATCCAACCAGTCACGGCGTGTCACAGCAGGCCGGTTATGTGCAGCCGGTCTCCAGCGTCGCACGCCATGTCCAGGATGTTCAGGCTTCGGTCACTAACAACGAACCTCAACAACAGCGAGAAGTCAATCAGCAGGAGAATTCGATCGTGGGAAAACACGTGCAAGACGTTCAGATCGAACCGCCGGAACCGGGAATCGAAAAGTGAGCAAGTCAATTGTTGATGTCCGTGGCATGGCAAACAGCATCGATCGTAGATTCCGCGACCGAGTGTGATGGATTTACTCGGATTTTCGCAATCAATGCCCAGCACTGATGTAAAAATGGATTGCTTTGTGTTCAAAAGTATGTTTGTTTTCCGCGATGCAACAGAAGAAAAACAACACTTGGTTGATTGAACGACGCTTGGACAGAATTGAGCAAGTCCTAAAGCTCTCGGGAATGGGGTTTCTGTTGCTGTTCAGTCCAGTCTCATTGAGAGACATGACTTACGCGGTTCAATCGACACAGTCAAATCTAGAGTACGCAGCGACCCTTTTTTTCCATCTTTTGGTTTTTGGGTTGGCGTATTTCTTATGGCTGCGAATATGTGTAATTATTCTGCTTTTGTTCGCGTGCTTGTTTTGCACGAATGACGTGATAAAGCAGTATTCGTTTCAAAAACAACTGCGACGGTGTCAAGGATGGTGTGGTCCCAGTGCTCGAATCTTGCTAGACAGGATGACAACCACAAGGAAATAGACTTGCATTATGCAAATGCATGGCTTTTATCGGTAGGTAGGTCAGGTGCTGGGCAATTCGGGAAGCAGTGATTTTTGGGTGCAGGTAAACATCCTTCTGGCGAGGCACAATTTGTCGGCGTAGTTGGGTCTGACCCATCCGAATCGTTCTGTTGAAAGTCGTCTGGAATTGTGCAGTATCCACTCGACGGATCGGAGTCATCGCATGGGGCGATGAAGACAACCGAAATGATTGCAAGGAGGCATAAAGCTGTTCCTAATGGAGTCCCGGCGGCTGCGCAAATGTATTCAACAAAGGCCCATTGTGCTAATTCGCAAGGAGTGAAGTCGGGATCTGGAAGGCTTGGACGTCTGCGCCGTCCAGTCGGGTCTGTAAAACGAAGTGGGTCATTTGATACGTACGAATAGTGATTGGTTCGTGCACTGGCGAAACTCAACGGATCAGCTGACACAAAGCTCGAAGAAGTTGAATCAAAATATCGTGCACGATAAAAGTATAAGCCTATCTCGTTATCGAATTCCCGTCCTGTAAAACCAAATCTCGTACTCATTAACGGATTGGACTGCTCCAATCGATTCCCAAACGAATCATATCGCAAATAATTGCGCCCTTCCGGATCAGTTACCACATCCCGTATTGTCCCTAGATGATCTGCGAGTAACCACTCGTTTGATCCGGCGAACCGTTCCTGTGCCAATACTTCATCGATCCCGGCACCGTGTAGGTAGCGGCGGTCGAGTTCGGCTGCGGCTAGCACATCACCGTCCGAATCAACAAAATCGAGAATGACGTCCTCACGGTCGTAGACGAAGTGAGTGACAGCAGCGTCCGTAGCGTTTGTGTCAACTGACTTTGCAGTTCTTCTATCCAGAGAATCGTACGTGAATTCAACGATTTGTATCAACGTTCCATCGGCTGACTGGTCTACGATCCGAACCAACCTGTTTCGGTGATCCCAGGTAAAGAATCGGGTTTCATTGGACTCGATATTGGTGCGCTGAATCTGATTGCCCTCGGCGTCATATCTGTAAGTATAGGTGCCATCCGACAACAAGCGATTTCCTAAGCCGGTTTCGTACCCGCTTCCGTGGAGGTGTGATTCGACGCGATTGCCGTTGGCATCGTAGGAGTAATTCTCGTCGCCTCGGCTATCGCTTGCTGCTCTTTGTGCTCCAGTGAGCTGATCTCGCGTGTCGTAGTTATAGGTCGTTAAGCCGTCAATGTCTGCAATCGACCTGATCCGGCTTGCGGCATCAAGCGTGTAGCGATAGAAGGCAAGCGTTGCTGCATTGCCGTCCGCATGCACAAGTTCGGTTAGGCGATGGCGGTCGTCATAAGCGTAGTCCGTCGACACTGCGAGTTGCTGTGCGTTCAAGTCATTGAAGCGGCGGATAGATTGGTATTGTCCGAGGGAGTTGTAGGTGAAGGATACGAGTTTTTCTGAGACGGTTGCTCCGGATTGGGAAATCCCAGTTGTACGGTTGAGATCATCGTAAGCATATGTAGTTGTGACAGCTGATTGCCCGCTAATCGAATCGATTACCGATAGCACGTTTCCGACGCCATCGTAGGCGTACTCAAGCAAGACTTGGAGAGTATCAGGTGAGCCAGCGTTATCCACTGTCTTAACGCGGTCGCGGAAATCGTAATCCCAGGACAAAGAGCTGAAAGTATCGCTGCTCGCAATCAGATTGGACGCTTTGTCATACGCATATTTGATAATGTTGTCGCCACCGACCCACGATTCAGTGATCAGACGATTAATGTCGTCATATGCGAACTCGGTAAGACGCCCGTTACGATCGGTTTTGGCGATCAGATTGTCGACGGGGTCATACTCGTAACGTATCGAGCTACCTAGCGGATCTGTTTCCCGGACCATGCGGTTTCGGGGGTCGTAGGAGAAATTCGTTTTGTTGCTAACGGAATCGACGACGATCGTTAGATTATCCTCCACATCGAAAGCAAATCGGGTGCGCCCGCCAGCGGGGTCGATCGTTGCGCTGCGCCGCCGCCTGGCGTCATATTCATGCCGCGTAATGTTGCCATTAGGATCTGTAACAGCAACCAGATTCCCAACGGGATCGTAGTCAAGCGATGTTTCCGGCGAGGGTGTAGGACCGACACCATCGGGATCCGGCTCGATGGTGCGAATCGTACGGTCGAGTGCGTCATATTCGGTTCTGGTTACAGCGCCGAGTGAATCGGCAACAGAAATCAGGTTTCCTTCCTCGTCGTATTCAAGGGATGTGGCCGGAGAGGAGAGCGGTCCGTCGCCATCAGGATCTGGGGCGATGGTTCTTGTCTGCCGATTCATGGCATCGTAGAAAAACTGGCTTTCATTGCCGTTTTCATCGGTGAACCGATTCAGGTTTCCAGACAGATCATAGGCAAATGTTTTTGTCGCTTCATCTGCAGTGCCTGCGGCCAGTTTCACCTGAATCACTCGTCCCAGATCGTCGTAATCAAAATCCGTGACACGCCCAAGCGGATCGGTGATCGTGTCGATGAGCCCCAACGAGGTGTAGGCGTATTGGGTTGTGATGTCGTCGGCTTCACCGGCACGGCGATTGCGCGATTTCAGG
>JAGQPC010001062.1 GCA_020426925.1 Planctomycetales bacterium
CGGCGACAGTCCGGATACCAGGCTCATTTCTCGTGCGTTATCTCGCTCAATTTGGCGATAGAGATAATTGCCGTTCGCCAATTGCTGGATGCTGTCGTCCAGCCCTTCGACGTTTCGAGTGATTCTCAGCCCCGCTTTGCTGTACATGTTGGAAACGTACAGATCTTGCAGGCCGTCGTTGTCGTAATCACCGAATGACACTCCCATTCCGAAGCCGATTTCTGTCATGCCAATCGCATCGGTAACATCTCGAAACTCACCGTCTTCGTTGCGGAAAAGCTGGTCTCGAGCAAAATCGTTCGCAACATACAGATCCTGGTCGCCGTCGCCATCTAAATCGTTCCAGCTCGATTGAAACGAGTTCCGCCAGCCGGCGAGTTGATCTTGTTCTTCTGCGACAACGAATCGCCCGTTGCCATCGTTGCGAAGCAAAATATTTGGAGGACCAACTTGGTTCACGAACGATCGTTGTTCGGCTTTAAATCGTTTCGCTAACTCCGATGATTGCTCTTTCGTTAGATAGCGATGAATACGGTGATCGGGATGCGAAAGATCCGAATCGATTCGTCGGCTAATGTCGTCCTGATGATACGTGGAGAAATAGACGTCCAGCAGACCGTCGCTGTTGTAGTCGGCGACGCTGACCGAAGTCGCTTCGTACGGCAACGGCGTGGCGACTAGATCGCGACTTCGATCGACAAATTTTCCGTCATCGTTCTGTAAATACATGCTCCGTTCGAGACTTCTCGCAACCACGACGTCAGGATCGCCATCGTTGTCGAAGTCAGCGAAAACGGCGGCGTTACTGCGTCCTTCGATGTCTAGTCCGAATTCTGCGGCCGATTCAACAAACGTGCCGTCCTTTTGGTTCAAGAACAACATGTTCTTGCCCCATCGAACGGTCACGTACAAATCATCGAATCCGTCTTGGTTGACGTCGACGACTGACAAACCTGGATGATAGGCAGTCGATATCGGAAAGAACCTCGCATCATCATAGTCGGCATCCAAGCGTGCACGCCGTTCTGGATAGAAATGTCGCACAGCGTATTGCCAATGCTTGGATTCACGAGCACGATCTCGATCACGCTGGTGTTTTAGGACAGTGTCCGTGACATCGCGAAACATCAGCCGATCACGAACCGTCGTAGAAAAATCCAACATTCGCCAGCTCGCAACTTGCCATGAAGTCGATGCGTCGTCCGCGCTCACCGAGACATCGCTCGTATGCTCCCAAAGTAGTTGGAGCTTTCCCGTAGATTCCCACCAACTGTCATCGGTCGCCCGGGCAAGAATTGCAATCGACACGACCGTGTCAAACTTGTGTAATTCGCCAGTTGGGAAAGAGCCACTAACAAAGCTAAAGCCTGATTGTTGGACGTATTTGACCTTGTCGTAAAAATCTGCGAGACACTGGTTCGATGTGGAATCGGATTGCCACGTGACCGGTGCTTTGGTTTTGCTGGAGCGAATGTCACCGATTTCTACGTTCGCGAGAAACAGATGACGAGATGCCGGATCTGGTGTCTGCAGGTTGTACGCTGACCGAGCGATCTTCCGCAGCTTTGGAGTCAAACGTAGCAAAAGTTCTTCAGTGGCGACAATTTTTCGGACGCTTGAAAGCGGCTCGCGTATCGATGCTTGCTCCTCGCCGGCAGCTTGTGGGCTAGAGTCCGTTGGTTCGGATTTGGTCGTTGGAATGTCTGGTGGCAGGAGGGCGTCAGACGCTTGTTTCCGACACGCGGAAAGCGACACCGTCAAAACCACTAGCGAACCAAAGAAACAGAAACGCATTACAAAACAACCAGATAAGCAAGCGAGTCGATCAGCTTCTCATCATATCTTGCATTGTGTCGATTCTGAAGTTGAGAAACTTGGGCCCGCAGTCAGCGCAACGTGCAACAGTGGCCTTGTGGCGAATGGGATGCGCAAAATCTTGTCGAATCGCGTTATTTGGTCAGATTAGACACCAGATTGGCGACCAATTCCGGATTATCCTGCTCAATCAAGTGGTCAATATGAGCTTGTTTGACGCCTAGTTTCTCGAGGTGGCCAGCGAGGCTCTTCCAGTGCCGCTGCCTCTTTTTGCCTTCGGCCAGATAAAGCTCGGTCACCAATTCTTGGACTTTCTGCAATGCGATCGATTCTCGATTGTCATAGTAGTTCTTGATGATTTTCTGTTGATGACGCGAATAATTGCTCATTGAGTGTCCTCAATTGCACGTTTCGGCAGGACGCAAATCGATCTGGCCCGAAAATGTCGACCAATGCCCTGAGATTATGTGATTTGCACGGTCCAGACAACCTTCCAGTTGAAGCCGCCATTTGTGGTTCCACGGTTTC
>JAGQPC010001063.1 GCA_020426925.1 Planctomycetales bacterium
ATCAGCCGCGCGTGATCTGCATATGAAGTCGGCACGCCGACTGGACGGTCGAGATCCGGTAGCGGGTTTTCGACAGCGTTCGCTTCAGCACGTTGGATCCGTCGTTCAACTTCGCGAATCGTCTCCAAATAGTCGTTCACTTTGGCTCGGTCATGAGGACCAAGTTTGTTTTGCAGCCGCGTGATTTCTGACGTGACCGAATCGAGCAAACTCGCTCGTGTTTTGATGGCTGCTTGCCGTTCCGCAGCGGTCCCGCCTTCACCAAACAGTGTCTCGAACACCATGCGAGGATGAGCCTCGGCAGGTAGCGGCGTCGTTGGTGAAGACCACGATAGGTTGTTTTGATAGACGCACGCGTAACCGTTGTCACATTGCCCAACGACCGACAGCAAATCCATCGACATCTCAAGCGATGGCAATTGCGTGTCTTGACCGATGTGCTGAGCCGCGATTTGATCGACGGTTGTGCCGAGGAAGTAGTCAGTACTTTCGGTTCGCTTGGCTTTTGCGGCACTCAGGAACGACGAATTGGAAGTTGCGTGCGTACCTGGATAGGCATTTTGCAATTCCATGTTAGTGATTGCCGTGACGTGATCACGCACGGGAGCCAACGAACTCAAACTTGGCGAAAGCTCGTCTAGCGTCTTTTCGCTGCGCGGAGTCCAACGAGTTATGTCGCTGCCCATTGGCATGTAGACGAAACCTAACCGTCGCAAGGCCATCGGGCTGGCCGGTGTGTCTGCTAACACAGTCATCGCAGGAACCATGGCGTCCAGAAGCGGAAGTGCGAGTGTTGCACCTGCACCGCGGAGAAACGTTCGCCGAGGCAGCGCTTTCTTTGTGATCATTGCGTTTGTCTCATTTGAAATGGAGTGCTGTTGACTACGCCCAATATGATCGACGAAAAACGATATTCGTCTTGTCCCGCATTTCGAACAATACCACGAATCGCCGGACCGTCAAAATGCTCGACACCTCGGCCGAGCGCAAACGTGAGCAGTTTTTCGGTCAGCGTCGTCACAAACATCTCCGGCCTATCGAGAAGTCCTTGTTCGAGGCCATCAATTCCATCGAACGTCGATCCATCGGGCAACCCGCCGCTCGCGTCGACCGGCACGCCATTTTCCGAATCACGCCAACGTCCGACGGCGTCAAAGTTCTCCAAAGCGAATCCTGGTGGATCGATTAGGGCATGACAACCCGCACAGGCCACATTCGAACGATGTTCGGCTAAACGTTCTCGAACCGAAAGATTTGCGTTAACCGTATTGTCTTCGAGTGCCGGAACGTTTCCCGGCGGAGGTGGCGGTGGCGTACCGAGAACGTTTTCCAGAATCCATTTTCCACGGATGACTGGCGACGTTCGCGTTGCGTACGATGTCACGGTCAAAACACTTCCATGACGCAGCAAACCACCTCGGCGACTGTCCTTGTCTAAGGCAACGCGGCGAAATCGACTGCCGTACACGTGCGGCACACCATAATGCTTCGCAAGCCGCTCGTTCAGAAACGTGTAGTCGGCCTGAATCAGATCCAGCACACTGCGATCTTCTCGCATGATGCTTTCGAATAGCATTTCCGTTTCTGCTCGGAACGCCTGCCGCAGGTTGTCATCGAAATCGGGAAACTGCCGCCCGTCCGGAGTGATCGAATCGAGGTTTCGCAAATAGAGCCATTGGCTGGCGAAGTTGGTAACCAACGTTTCCGCACGCTTGTCACGCAGCATGCGAAGCGTTTGCTCGCGCAGCGTTTCGGGACGAGAGAGCTGCGCACGCGATGCTAAATCCAACAGTTCATCGTCAGGAATGCTGCTCCACAAAAAGAACGACAATCGAGACGCGAGTTCCAAATCGCTGACGCGGTAGGTCGTCTGTGGCGGCACGTCCGTAGGATCGGATTCGATTCGAAACAGGAACTCCGGATTCACCAAAATCGAACTCAGCGCCAACTCGATCGCACCATCAAAACCAACGTTGTCACGAGCGTTGCGGTACAGATTGAACGGCACGTTCAGATCGTCTGCATTTGTCGGTCGGCGATAAGCTCGACGAATAATCGATGACAGGATCGTTCGAGCACATACGTCTTCTTCGGCTTCCGATTGCGGATATCGAACAAAGATTCGCTTTCGGCTTGGAGTGTCGCCAACACCGTTGTCAGTAAACGGCCCCGCGATCGACACCTGATAAACCGCGGGTGTCAGCCGAGGATGCCGGTACATATTGAAATGAACGTTCAGCGGTTGCCGCTTTGATTCCAACAGCGACGATGGTTCTTTCACAAACGTGACTGCGACCTTGTGGGGACCGGCGGTCACGGTAACTCGGGCCTTGCAATGCCGGTCTACGTTTTCGTGGGAAGGTTTTTCCCAATCGCTTGCTGCTTCGCGATTCAGTTTGTCTTGTGGCGGTTCCACGGTAAACAGAGCGACACGCTCCAAATCAATTAGCAATTCTAGCTCGTGTGCTCGATTCAATCCTTCGACGTGCTCGTCGCGGTCTCTGGTAAGACGCACTGAGATCTCGTATTCACCATCACGTGGAAACGTAAACGGGATCAACAAGCCACCGCGTGTTCCGATCGGAAGTCCTTCGACACGTTCTTCCTGAGTCACATCGGGAGCCACACGAAACGTCTTTTCGCTCGGCGCCGACAAAGGTCCTCCCACAGCCAATCTCGCAATCTTTTGAGCGGCCGCGATGTAGCGACTGAGCAAAGTTGGCGACAGATCGGCAACAGTCACATTATCAAAACCATAACTGGATTCGTCAGCTGGAAGCAGAGCGTTTACGTCGACGTCCAGCGCCAACAGATCTCGAATCGCGTTGTGATATTCCGTTCGATTGAGCCGACGAAATGGAGCCGTTCGCCCAGGATTCGGATTCTCCTCGGCCAAAGCATCTAAATCTGTTTGCAGGGTGTGAAGCGTGTTTTGATACTCTTGTTCGCTCGGCCGATCAGCATCGCCCGGAGGCATTTGACGACCGCGTAGCTTCTTCACAACAGCTTCCCAAACTGCAGTTTTGTTCGCGAATGGTTCTTGAAGCACTTTTTCGAAATCAATGCCCGCGACTGATTCACTTTCGTTGTGACAATCGAAACAGTACTGTTCGACGGTCGACTCGACGGCAGAAGCCGTTTTCGTCTCACCGGAAGAGGATACATCCTCCGCGTTCACAGGCGACAGAAGTAAGCACCCGACACACACAGTGGTCGAAAAAGAGATTCCCGTTCGAGCAAGACAACTCGACATAGCACGTGTTCCTAGGTCAGTTTGGTAACACGTGATTTTAGTCAATCATATAGCTGGGCTCAACGCAAAACTGAATTTGCGGACGTGCTGTTTGCCAACAGCTTCATTTTAAGGGATTCGAGAATGTAGTGGTGCTCAGTTTCCGTACCAAGACGCTCGAAGAGACGCCAATAGCATGCGGGACGTAGCGTAGACGTTACCGTTGTTGTTCGCGTGACCCTTGTGTGACCGTGTTGAAGTGCTGCCAATTCATACGTGGCTCGACGGAACCCCAGCCAATGACGACCAGGCAGTTGGACTTGCTCGACTTCAAAATCAAGATGGCGAGGCGAATCCCATCGCGGCACACGTTCGCGGATAAATCCAGAATTAAAATGACAGACTCGTTCCGAACCAACGCCTGCACCTATCATTGAACATGATTCTGGAATCGGGAGCCCAATCTGCATCAATAGCGGCTTGCGACCTTGTACTTCGTCAAATTGAATCATCGCGTTCCATACGTGTTCAGGTGAGGCCTCGATTGTAATTGATGACTCAACGGTTTCTGCACGGACGTCCGCATCGATCATCATCGAGTCCTCAATAGCTCCCGCACCGAACACCGACATACCTGCCAATATGGGCGCAACAGCCATGGAAACGGTCGTTTCAGTTCGAATCAATCGTTTCGCGAGCACGCCTACAACCGCGCCCAGCATCACACCAACGATCAGAATTGGCGACGCCATCACGACACACACAATGCCCTCGAGCCCAGTAACAACCAGGCCTGACATCAAGATCAGCATCGCGATCAGGAGGCTAAGCGCGACAGATTTCCAATAGCGGGTCGTTAGCGCCGTGACAAATCCCGTCGCAGCCGGAAGCAAGAGGAACATGGTTAATCCCAAATTGGACACACCATCACCTGCAAAGACCAACGTTCCACCAAGAACTGCGCAAAACAGAGCAGTTGCCGTTCCTCGAAATACGGCTTTGCGATTAGTGCCTGCTGGTTCGTGCGAATTGAGATTGCTCATCGGACGGCCAGTTCGAAAGTGTTCAGAATCGAATTCACATGACAAAGTGCGGTAATTCAGCACTCGTTGTCAGACCGCAGACGGCGTGTGTGATTAACGATTTTTCTGGCCGATCAAGTTCCCAGCCCGTTGGGCGCGTTGGGCTGGGGTGAATAAACAATGTCCCTTTCGGGCCTGTGACTATACCGACGCGGTTTCGACGTCGAGGATCTCGTAGCCGGCGCGGCGTTCGCGAGCAAACAAAGCTTGAGCGTCTGCGTCGTCAATGAACTTCTCTTCGACTGGATCCCACTTAATCACTCGGTTTAGCCGAGCGGCGATTGCGGCGAGGTGGCACGTGGCCATCGCTTGAATGTGACTGTGGACGTCGGAAACGGGCAGGCCTCCTTCGCGAATACAACGATAGAAGTTGTCTTTGTGGCCCTCGGCCGGCTTGCCTTTATACAGAGCAATTCGATCTTCGTCGGTGTATTTTCCTTCGTCCCAATTCTCGTCGATCGGCTTACCGGTGATCTTGCCTCGGTTTACGAAGACTCGCCCTTTGGTGCCTTCAAATAGGATGCCATTGTCACCGCGACTAGTTACGTTCATCACGATACCACTCTTGAATTTGCACTTCACCGCATAATCATGTGCCGTGTTGTAGCTGTGATCGACGGTTGGATAACCGTGCGAGTCGAATGGAACCGGATGTTTCGAATCGGTTCCGTCAATTTCGATTGGCCCCATGCCTTCTTTGTCTTCGCCAATCGCCCAAGTTGCAATATCGACGTGGTGTGCACCCCAATCGGTGAACTTTCCACCCGAGTATTCGTACCACCAGCGGAACTGGTAGTGACAACGCTTTTCTCGATAATCCACGAGCGGAGCTTGGCCTAGCCATCGTTCCCAATTGAGCTCTTTCGGTGGATCGACAACGCCGAACGGACCTCCGACGTCTCCACCGTTGATGCCAACAGTGATGTTTGTGATATCGCCGAGCAATCCTTTTTGCACCATGTTGATGGCTCGCAAGAATCGGCCCGTGCTGCTTCGTTGTTGCGTGCCGACGAAAAAGATTTTGTCTTTGTGCTTGTTGCACGCTTTGCGAATCAGCTGGTTTTCTTCCAACGTCAACGTCAGAGGCTTTTGGCAGAAAACGTGCTTGCCGGATTCCAACGCTTCGATCGCGATTTTCACGTGCCAGTGATCAGGAGTGACGACGCTAACGACGTCAATGTCTTCACGCTCCAGGACTTTGCGATAGTCTTCGTATTGATCGGCTTTCCCTTTTCCGATTCGCTCATGATGTTTCGCACGGTCGGCGTGCCGAGAATCAACATCGCAGACGGCCACAACGTCACCAAATCGAGCGTGGGCTTGAGCGTCACCTGTACCCATACTGCCGACACCGATGCAGCCGATCTGAGGTCGATCGTTGGCCGAGTTGTTTGCAAAGGACTTTTCAGTCCATGCGAAATACGGAACCGTCGCTCCGATTGCTGATGCGGCTGCTGACGTTTTTAAGAATTCTCGTCGATTGGATTTGCTGGTCATTTTATCTTCCTACGGAATATTAATGATGATGAGCGCAACCCGAGGCATGAGCGAGGGACGCGGGCAAGAGCGGTTGTCCCTCACTGACGGTTCGGGTTACGAACGCGTTTACTTCAAAGCTGGCTCACTATTGTTTCAGATGCATCGTGACTTTTCCACAACGTGTCGTCAATCGCGTGGTGTTTTTTTCGATGATGACTGAGCAAAAGTCGCTCAGGCAGTTTATTCGAGCTTCGACGCAGCGGGTTAAGCGAAGCTCCGTTTCAGCACGCTACTGGAACGACTTCACCACTCCGCCGATACACCGGTGAACCTGATCTCGTGCTTTCACCAACAGAGCGCCTTCTCCATCGATCCCAGTGCAGACGCCAGAGATTTCTTTGTCGTAAACGTCGATGGTGACGCTGCGACCAGTCAGCATACAGTAGGCTCGCCACTGATCCAGCAACATGGAATCACCGAGTCGGATCGACCGTAGACGGCTCTCGATTTGCTGGAGTGATTCAATCAATACCGTTGTCAGGTCGGTTTCGATCTCGATGCAATCGATCAGCGAAATTGCTTTTGAAGAGATGTCTTCGGGAGCGTCGTTCATCGAATTATTGATATTGATTCCGATCCCGATCACGATAAAGTCGCTTCGAGACGCCGGGCGTTCGATCAAGATACCGGCGATTTTTTTGCCTTCGAGGTAGACGTCATTGGGCCACTTGAGCGCCAAATCGCCCGCTGGCACGAACCGCTCGAGAGCCTGACACACGGCGAGCCCCGTTGATAGTGACGCCTTGCAGATTTGATCGGGGCGTAGGTCGTTCGCTTCGACAGCCAGGGAAAACGTCAACGCACCGTTCGCCGCCCACCATTGATTTGAGCCTCGTCCTCGACCTGCCGTTTGTCGCTCGGCGAGCACAAGCAGTGGACCGTCGGCAGACGACTCTTCGAGTTGCTTCAGCAGGCAGCTGTTCGTCGAATCGATTTCGTCAAAGTGCGAGATGCCAGCAACGAAGGATTCTTCTCGGATGCGGATCAAGTCAAACATGTGAGCGTGCGTTCGCGATTGCGAACGCCCTTAAGACGCGGCTACCGCCCGACGACCATTGCTGCGAGAACCTTTACCGTTGCCGCCACCGACCGCCGTGATCAGCCGCGAGTTTTCCGGGCCAAGCAAATCGTCGACCCGAGAACGCAATTCAGGATTCACTTCGACTCGGACCGATTCGCTCGACAGGACG
>JAGQPC010001064.1 GCA_020426925.1 Planctomycetales bacterium
TCCGGTTGGATGGCGAGTGCCTGTTCGTAATACCAATCAGCATCACGAAACTCGCTGGCGTCGACACTCGCGTCGCCCAATCGAGTCAAGGCATTTGTGTTTGTCGGATCGGCGAGAAACGCGTGGCGATAGTGGACGATGGCCTGGTCTCGATCGCCAACCGCTGCGAGCCGAGTGCCTGTTGTGGCTTGGGCCTCAGCGAACTGTTTCGCATCGTCCGATTTGCGATCGGCGTGTGATTTGGCGAGTCGTTGCGGATCGCTTGTCAGATTTGGATGAGCAATTGTGACTTGATTTGATGAAACATCTGCGTTGGAGCTTGCACCATCGGGCCAACGGACTCGAATTGACTGAATTGGATCCTGCTGAGGATTGCCGAATGAAGTGCGCGTGGCGGTGACTTCCTGACTTGTCGTCGCACCTGAGCTAGAGACCGCTGTCAATTTCGCACCGACTCCGGATCGATTACCGCGAAGACCTTGAAGTTCGACCGAAATGAACTGTCGAGCCGACGATTGATTTACGAACGATAGCAACTCGCCATCGTTTACCGCGACGAGTAGGTCAGGTGTTCCGTCCGCGTTCAGGTCTGTCGTTACGATGTCCGTTGCGTCCGCTGGGACGATGAGGCCGCTCGCTTCTGCTATTGCAGGTGCGAAAGTGCCGTCTCCGTTGCCGAGCAGCATGCAACCGAGCCCACCGTCCATGCGGCCGGTTTCCCATTGAGGTTGATAGAAATTCTGTGCGATGCAAATGTCGAGATGTCCGTCGCCATTCAAGTCCGACACGACAGCACCAAAACCGGGCGAGACCTGAACGATCTTCGGCAGTGTCTGAAAACGGAATTGGCTAATCTGTTTGGTCGAATCGTTCAGCCAGATGCCCGAGACGAGCGTCGTCGCTTCGAATCTTATCGCTTCGTCGAGACACTTTGGAGTGTAGATTTCCTCTAGCGACGCGGTCGCGAACGCTCGGAAGCTGTCGAACTTCTCCGACACAAACGGCATCGCTCGCGACGAGCAACTGCGTCCTCGCATCGGAAACAGAGTGTCGTTTTCGAATTCTGCTTCGATCAGTCGTCGTTTTCCAGAGCCATCGAAGTCGCCGTAATACAGCCTTGTGGGATGGGCTGTCGAAGCGTGGTACTTCGTGTTTTCGCCCCAATTCGTTGTGACGTAGTCGATGTCGCCGTCATGATCGAAATCTCCGCTGGCGATTCCGTTCCACCAACCAGATCGCTGCGCCATTTCGTCGACGACTTGCGGCTGCAGAGTGCCGTTCTCGTTTTTCCACACTCGAACCGGTCCCCATTCGTGAGCGGTTAACAGGTCGATCGCACCATCGCCATTGAAGTCGGACCAGACTGCGTCGGTCACCATGCCAGCGAGATGAAGGGCGGACGCAACCGACGCCGTAACATCGACGAGCTGCCCGGCATCGTTCCGCAAGATGTGCGACGTCGGAGCAGTCGGGTAAGCACCAGGTACCAGCCTTCCGCCGACGAACAGGTCGATGTCTCCATCGCGATCAAAATCGGCGGCGGCAACCGTTCCGTTACTGCCGTTCAGTTGAGGGTGAGCGTTTTCCGGAGCGAGTGCGAAATGGCCGCTTCCGTCGTTTAGGTATAAGCGATCTCGGAGTTGCGGATCGCCAGCTTCAAATTCATTTCCACCACTTGCGACGTATAAATCGAGATCGTTGTCACCGTCGACGTCGAAAAACACGGCGCCCATATCTTCGGACGCGGAGTGATCTGTGAATGCATTTTGCGGCGAGGCGTTAAATCGTCCGTCGGCCGTTCGCGTGTAGATCATGCCGGGCCAGCCCGCTCCTTGTCCGAGAAACAGGTCGTCGTCACCGTCGCCATCGATGTCTCCCCAGGCCATTGATGGACCGAGTTGCGAGAGCTTGTTGGGAAGCAATGGCTGGCGAGCAAAGTCATCGAACTCGACTTCGCGATGAATGATCCGAGTCCCAAGGTCGTGCGGGCGGAGCAGGGGAGTATTCGCGTTCGGCTGAGCAGAGTCCGTGTCTTCGGGTCGGCGTTGAAGGTCGTCAATCGGTTCCGTGATTTCGTAGAGATTGCCTGCACGCAGTGACGTAAGTTCTTGCGTGTGTCCCGCCGGCCATCGCACGACAAGCCGATCGATGTTGGCGTGTTTTCCTAAACCAAAATGCAAAACGGGATCGTTGCTGGCGAGATAACCTGAAACGGGCTGAAGCTGGCGAACTTGCGTTTCGCCTGCCGCGAAAAGCTGCACCTTCGCACCTATCG
>JAGQPC010001065.1 GCA_020426925.1 Planctomycetales bacterium
TCAGCGAGGTTCAACGCTCCCAAGTAGCCTGCACAGAACTGGTCGCTGGCTTTCAGTTCCGCCAAGTTCGCCGCACAGAACTTGCCGATGAGTTTTCTGTTGCTCCAAGGCAACACGCACCTTGGAGCGATGCGAAAAGTCAACGGTCGACAGAGCTCGCAAGAAGTTTGCGCGTATGGTTAGTTGCACGTTCAGGCGCCGATCGCTGGTTGCAACGACTCTCCGAAGTCGTTTGAGTGTCACCATTCGACCTAGTATCAGCTTAATCTTCGGGTAGTGGAAGTCGCTAAACGTCCTGACGGGCGGGATCTTTAGCAAGATCCACTACGAGCTGCCAGAAAACCAAGATGGGTTGGACTACTAGTGGTGCCAGCTGTCCATCTCATTGCGATCGACGGCGAAAACGACTGCCAACGCAGATAAAAGAGGCGATTGACATGAATCCCAGAGTCGGCTCTGGCACGGCGTGTGTTGCTCTTGGCCCGATTTCGTATTCATTGCGTTTGAACACGAAAACTAGATCACCTGATCCAAAGTCACCGTCGCCGTCCCAGTCGCCTTCTGCCCACGTGGAATTGTTGGCGATTCCGTCTTCGTATTCGGCCGCGCTGAAAACGGTCACGAGATCGCCGGTGTCGAATTGGCCGTCGAAATTGGAATCGCCAAAGTACGTGTTCGCGAGCTGTTCGACCCAAATCTCGCGATCAGTTTGGTTAACCACCCCGTCGCTGTTCAGATCATAATCGCTAGGATTGGCACCACCACGCAATTGAGCCGTCAAGTCATCGATATCCAACGCGTCCAAGACGCCGTCTTTGTTGAAATCGCCGGTAATGCCGATGTCTAAGTCAAAAAGATAGGCGGAACCTGTCGTCAGATTCTGCGCCGGATCGATGTCGTTCGGTGAGCCGACAATGAGCCTGTCGGCGCCTAGCGCCAGTGCCGACCCGAACTTGTCTTTATTCCCGAGATCCGATGGAGTCAGCTTTGTGATCTCTTGGCCGGTTGTGATGTCGAACAGATAAACCGCGCCAGAAACAGTGCCTTGCCCGCGCGCCCCGATCGCGGCAATGTTGCCAAAAACGTCGATCGCGGCCCCGAAATCGTCGTCAACGCGGCTATCGGACGGCCGCAGTTTGTACAGTTCTTCACCCGTGGTTATGTCAAATACGTACGCCGCCCCTCGTAATGATGCTGCACCTTCGGGCGAGCCAACAACGGCTCGATTGCCGCTGACGCCAATGGCAAATCCAAACTCGCTGCCCGGCGACATCGATTTTGGCAAAAGCTTCCTGACTTGCTGGCCAGTCGTTGTGTTAAACACGTACGCGGCGCCCAAGTTCACGCCAGGATCGTTCTCGTCGTACGTTCCGGGCGCACCGACGACGACATAATCCTCGGAAACGTCTAAATCCCATCCAAACTCGTTGCCCACAGCAGATTGGCTCGGCTGCAGTTTGAACAATTCGCTGCCCGTGGCCGCGTTGAATAAGTAAGCTCGTCCTGGCATTTCACCCAACGCAGGGGCGCCAACTGCCAATAAGTTCCCCGACATGGCGGTCGAGAACCCGAATTCGTCGCCGCCCGTCGAATCGGACGGGAGCAGTCGCGACAGCTCCACTCCAGTCGACAAATCGAATACGTTTACCGCTCCGGGAAGCGGATTTGTGGCGAACGGGTTCGCTGGAGCTCCAATCGCCACTCGGTTCCGACCAATATCCATATCGAAGCCAAACAAGTCATCGACTCGGCTGACGGACGGAGAAAGCGTGCGAGTGACCTGCCCAGTGTTAATGTCTAGAACATGAGCCGTGCCAGCTTGAACGCGCAGCCCTGGATCGGAAATAACTGCGGAATCACCTGACAACACCGCGGCCCAACCAAAAATGGTGGGACTCTTTTCAGGAGGCAGCGTGAATTTTCGAGTTTCGTCGCCGTGCGCGGTGAACCGCAACGTTGCACAAAGTAAACACAGCAGCGTCAATAATCTGAAACTCTTCTTCTGGTTCATGGCGTCTTCTCTGTCTTGTTGTCTTCCAGCAGAACGGCCGCCACGATGCGACCCAGGTGGCTCAGCTGAAACGCCAAGCTACGAACTCTGCTCCATGCTAGTCGAATGCCAAGTTCTGTCCACAGAATTGCAGCACGTGACCGTGAATCACATTGTTCTTTCAGCGACCGACGATCGCCGCCAAGAATTCGATACTGCTTCGTTCGGTTCTGCGGTAGCCTGACGCGGATGGAATCAGACATAACGGAAATGGCGTTGGTTCGTCTCGTTCGAAATCGGCGGGCACTGCTACGAGATTTAAACCGACCGAATCCGCGAGCCGCATGGCGCGAGGCATATGAGTTGCAGATGTGACCAGACCGATTCGCTGCGTCGAATCAACCGTTTCTTTCAGATGTTGAAATTCCTGATAAGTGTTCTCACCCGGAACGTTTTCGATGGCGTCGGTCGGAACGTTGAGTTCATTCGCGACCCGCTGCGAAGATTCGGCGATCGACAGTCGCTCGGTATCCCACGGCATGTTTTCACCCGTAAACAAAAGCTTGCCCGCTTTTCCGGCATGATACAAACGGACCGCCATCGCGACGCGGTCTCCAGCGAACGACAACGCCGCATGATCGGGGCCGCTCGACTTTGTCCCGCCTCCAAGTACGATCAGCATATCAAAGCGTTGACAAGTTTTCGGATCGACCATCGGAAACTGAGATTCCAGCTGAGAACACATCCAAGCTCCAAACAGGTCGCCGCCGAACAGGCCATGAACCACGAACGCGCAAAGCGCCGCAACTCCAAGAACCCGCTGTCGTTGTGTAAAACAGCCAACAGCAACCGCCAACATGGCTAGCCACACAACCCCGCACGGAAGCATCAATCCTCGAGCCATCTTTTCGGCCATAGGGCGACCGTGCAGCACTGCCGAAAGAACCATCAGAACAATTGCTAACGCGATCGGGACGCCAACGCCAATTGCCAATTGAGCCAGCACTGACCTCTCTTTCGCTTTCGCACTTGATTCTGTATGGTCCAAAGTGTTCTCCGGTTCGAAATCGGCAAATCGTGAAAGGACAAGTTTCGGTGAAGATAATCGCTTTGGAAACGTCGACACAACCCGGCAGCATCGCCGCTGTGGAAGACGGCCGAGTTGCATTCGATCGAAGTTTGCCAACCAGCGAGCAAACCGCCGAATCGTTCGCCGTCGCGTGGCAAGAAATGCTGCGAACGCTTGAATGGAAACCGAATTCCATTGATGGAATCGCCGTTTGCGAAGGTCCCGGATCGTTCACCGGCCTTAGGATTGGTATCACCGCGGCTAAAACATTTCACTACGTTACGAATGCCGCCGTGCTGGCTCCGTCAACGATGTCCGTGCTGGCTCATCAAGCGGCTCTAACCGAACCTGGACAAAGCGTGTGGTGCGTGTTGGACGCGCAACGAGGCGAAGTCTTTGCCGCAAAGTACACTATGATCGATTCGCGTGAGCTATACGAATCGATCGCGACGAAGATCTTTTCTCCGGCCGATTTCGTCCGGGCCGTCGAAGCCGACGACATTGTCACCGGAACAGGTCTTCGGCGCATCGATCAAACGCTACTGAACCCGAATGCAATCTGTCCAGAATCAGCATGGACACCAACGGCTGCGACGCTTGCACTTTGTGGAACGCAAATGTTACAGCGAGGGCACATCGCGGACGCGTGGAGATTAGTGCCACAATACTACAGAAAAAGTGCGGCTGAGGAAAAACTCGTGAATACGAAAAACGCTGGTCGGTAGCGAACGTGTCCCCGAAGGGACGCGATGGCCAAGTGCCAAGCTTGGCGCCTGTCAGATAGGCGCTCGCCGGGAAGTTTAGCAACTTCCACTACCACACGGTCAGGAACGCTAACGGCGCTGTGGCGATATAGGGAAAACGCGATCAGTGTTCCTCGTTTTTTCAATCTCAGGCCGAACGACGATAAATTCTCTAGCAGCATTGCAGGCCACATTCTGTTGTCAGCGAACCGACCGACTCGCTAGACTAAAACTGAGGAAGCGAGTTCAACAGCTGCGGTACGCCTGCGACGACGAGAGCTTGATTGAATCGCTGCCTGTTGTTAAGTGACGTTCTCCGAAATGGAGCTAGTGTGATGACGATCGAAACCCGGCGACTGCTGATTATTGCGACATTTTCACTCATCGTGTCAGGGCAATGCTGGGCGTGTCTGTGGGACTACGATACGCTCGCAATGGAACGACAACGCTTCCCGGATGCGCACGAGCTGATCGCTGGACATTTCGTTCGCCATTCACCGGAATACTACAAATGGCGAATCTCTGATCGGACCTCCAAGCCGGTAGATCAACGCACTCCGATTGACTTCGACGACATCGCAGTGGCTTACGACAGGCTTGGGCAGCACGACGCGGCGATCGACACGATTCGTGCAAAGGTCGAACGGTGGCCAGACGAGCGGCGTTATGAGTCAGAAGCAAACTTGGGAACCTTCCATATTCATGCTGGTCGATTTGAAGAAGGACTGCACCACATCAATAAAGCGATTGAGATAAATCCAGATGCGCATTTTGGGCGCGAGATTTATCAGAAGCTGCTGGTTGAATACGTTATCGAATCACAAAACGGCGATCATCAGCTTCCGCTCAATGACGGCGTTACGTTCGACGGGACCGGTTTTGCTGCGTTCGTCCTCGCTGCGAGGAAAGCTGAGGAAAGCGATCAGCCCGCCGAAATCCAAGCCGCTGCGAAAGGAATACTGGGAATGATGCGTTTTGGAAATCACAATTCGCCGATCCTGCTCGAAGCGTTGGGCGATCTCCTTCTTTATTCCCGTGATGATTCAAAGATGCTGGCCGCGCGTGCGTACTTAAGAGCCTCGTACGAGGCTGGCGATTCAACCGCATCGGTCGCGTATCGCCAGAAAGCTCAGCAGGCAGTGAAAATGCAGTTTGGTAGAGAGATTGCCGAAGTTGAGGCCGACCTCAAAACCGAAATTGAGCAGGGAAAAAGTCTGTTCCGCCAAATCTCCGACGATGAACAAGCATGGATAGTTTCTGGAAGAAACCTCGACGTCGAATTCGGCAACAAATACTACGAACAACCACCTCTGGAATTAAATCGCCCCGACTGGAAGCCCATGGATCCCGTGACCAGAGCAGCATTGGGACTGCTCAGAATTCTCGCAGCAGTCTTCGTTGGGTGCGGCTTGGTTGGCGTGATCGCTATCCGATTGATCAGACGGAAGAAAAATCGAGCGACCTAACAGATGCCGCGAGTTTTGCTGACCGTTGAAGATTCCTTTGTCGTCGAAGGTCAAGGTGTCGTCTTGCTACCGAAACTTGAACCAATCGGCGACGAAGTTTTTCGAGCTGGCGATCCAATTCAGATTCGTCGGCCGGATGGAACCGTCTTTCAAACCCGCATGCATGGCGTCGAATACTTAACGACTTCGACAGAATCGTTCCTCGTAATCTTGCTTCCAAAAAACGTTGCGCAATCGGAGGTGCCAGTTGGAAGCGAAGTATGGTCATGCTCCACTGGATCGCAGGAATGTGACGGGAAGCTCGATTGAA
>JAGQPC010001066.1 GCA_020426925.1 Planctomycetales bacterium
CTACACGACACCGCGCGACGATTGTACGTGTCCCAAGTCCGCCAAGCCGCAACTGCTT
Source organism: Planctomycetales bacterium (assembly GCA_020426925.1). GTDB lineage: Bacteria > Planctomycetota > Planctomycetia > Pirellulales > Pirellulaceae > JAGQPC01. The sequence goes on from JAGQPC010001066.1 coordinate 59, forward strand.
GGGGCCAACGCGACTACGGCGCGCTGAACGAGTTTTTACGAACATCGGCGCCGGACGATGGTTCAACGGATTTTCGGAGCTGGGAATGGTACTTCCTGAAGGAACAAACGCAGCGGTTATTTGCAGAACTGCCAGGGGACAACGTGATTCAGGCCGCGTGGCGACCAAAGCACAATCATATTGCCGTCTGTGTCCCACGCGGCGATAGCTTTTCCGTTGAATACTGGAAGCCCGAATCTAGCGCAAGATTGCGTGAGCTGATCAGTTTTCCGAATCCGTGGCCGCATGCTGTACGTTGGTCTGATGACGGGGCTCGACTGGCGATCGGAACAAGGGAGGGACGCGTAACCGTCGTGGATGCATCGACTGGCGGCGTGATGTTCGAGCGGCATCCATATCAAGACGACGAACAGTTTGATTCGATGGAAGCTATTGATCTGTCGCCGAAGGGTGACATCCTCGTTACCGCGAGCACCTATGGAAACATCAAACTCTGGAACGTCAACTCGAGAACGCTTATCCGTTCGCTAAAAATTCCTGATACAGGATCGTCGACGGATGACCAGCGAGAAAAAGGCATCACGAGTATTGCTTTCTCCCGGCATGGTCACGAATTAGCGATCCGAATGAAATTCGGACGAGTGATTACCTGGAACCTCAGGAATGATCAAACGATCGAGTACGAGAGAACGGGAAATGCGCGATTGGCCGTGGATTGGCACCCCAACGGCAAACAATTTGTTTCGACAGACCACAACGACGTATCCGTTTACAACGTCGGAGATAGAAAACCATTTGTCCGCTTTCAGCAACTAGATGCAAACAGCATTAGCTGGATCAATGACAAAACTCTTGCGACCGGCGGTGCAGATCACACGATTCGTCTCTGGGATCTATCGACCCAAACGGAATATCAATCCGCCCAAATAGGTCGCCGTCCCGTCGACGTATGCGGTGCGAGTCCGGACGGGCGTTATTTGGCAGCAAGATCTGGAAACCAATTGCAGATCATTCGTCTCGCCGAACTCTTGGGAAATCGAGAAACAATCCTTTCTCCTCCAGGAGAACGCATCGAAGGAGGCTGGCACTCCGTGCATTGGAGCCCGAATGGGCAAATGATTGCTTCTGGGCACAACGACGCCCACGTTAATCTCGGCACCTACGGATCGACGATTCGTATCTATGACGTGGAACAGAAAAAGCTCGTTGCTGAGTACTCGATTCGACCTAATCCAAAGATCCAATGGTCGGCCGACAGCCGGTGGATTCAGGTCATCGATTCCGAGGGGCGCATTCACTCGTTGGCTGCCACAGAACCGTTCGTGAAGTGTACGCGTATTCCGCCGAACGAAAGCAGTTACTTCAAGCTGGAAGCGTTTAACACGTTCACGGACTCGGCGATTAGTCAGCAGCAATCACTCATTGCGTTCGAGAAACTAACGCAAGAAAACGCAAGCGACAATTCTTGTGAAGTATGGGTTTACGACCACGAGGCGCTAAGGATCGTCGATAAGATCGAGGTTGGAGCTGGAATCAAAGCGTGGAGCCCAGATAGTAAACGCCTTTGCCTTGTTGAGTGGGATAATGTTTATATCTACGATGCCCAGCAAAAAACGTGTACAAAGGCACTGGTGCTTCAACGCGCTGCTACCGCCATCACGTGGAATCCCGACTCCACTGAACTCGCGATAGGTTCTGGCGATGGAGCGATGCACATCCTTAGTGCGAATGGCTTGGAACATCGCGAATTGCAAGGCCGACACCGAGCGTATGTGAACGGACTGGACTGGTCTCCGGACGGGTCAAGAATTGCTTCAACTGCCCGTGATGGCACGTTGCGAATCTGGGATGCTATTCATGGCGACGAAGTAGCCGTTCTTCGCTTATCAGTACCCAGTGACGCGATTGAAAAGGTCGATTGGAGCCCGAATGGCCGACAGCTTGCGGTTGGCACGCGTTCTGGCCAGATCCTGGTGCTAGACGCGCCGACCATGCCGATGCTCCGGAAAAGTACGGACGATAATGTCGAAATCGCTTTGTCGGAAGCTTCTCCTATTCAAACAGCCGTAACGTCGCTCCGATCTTCATCTGATCGTATTCGGATCGATGATTTTGATGACGGAGAAGATGAAGGTTGGAGCCATGTCTCGTCCCTGCATGACCCGAACAATGGGGAAACGCTGTGCGATGCAAGCTCCGGCGCGTATCGACTTCAAACGTCCACCGAGATTGCGGCCTACAACGTCAATGGAGAGTTTGCCGCAGCGGTATGGGATAAGTCGTCGGATCCAGCTTGCTCTAACGGCCTAATTCGGGCCAAGGTTCAAGTCGACAGTCAAGGATGTCTCGCAGTGATTGCTTTTCGGATGTCCGGCGATAACTTCACAGACGGTTATTTGTTCAAAGCCAATACCGCTCCTCGATACAAGCATACGGACTTCGAGATCCAACGCATCACCGACGGCAAGAGTATTCAATTCACAAAGCTTGGCACAACAAACTTGACCTTCGGAGTCGGCGAAGAATGGTGGATTGAAGCCGGTGGCATCGGTGACCAGCTATCCATGAAAGTTTGGAAAGTTGGAGATGCCGAACCGACGACTCCGCAGCTGATTGTCAAAGATGACACCTATAGCATCGGGATGTTCGGCGTCGGATCGTACATAGAATCGGGCTTCGCAAGACGTGCGAAGATTAATGCAACCTTTGACGACGTTTCATTCCAGCCTTTGGGAAGAGTCGCAGGTGTTTCGCAAGACTAAGCACGTGTCCTGGACGCCGTCAAAATCACAAGCAAGAAGATCCGACCGGTAAGCATGAGTCGCCAAACTGCACGGCTCACCGGTCGAGGTGAACCCTCGGCGCACGGTCTGCGCGCCGTTGAGTCGCTTTGATTTTAACGCAGACCGGTAAAGGAGAACATGATGTTGCTTTCTCATTCGTTTCCGGTTTGGTTCGGTGCGTGCCGGGTTAATGGTTTGAAGATGCAAAGTATTAGCTGCTTGAGCTTTCTACTTCTCTTGACTTGCATGGCAAGCCAAGGTCTTCCCTTTCGAGTTCAAGACGTACCTCCGCTGCCTGCGATCAATCACCAAGGTGGAATTCTAAGGTGGAACGCCGACCCTCATACGGTGGACGACGTTGAGCGATCACTTGACGGCGGCCTGCGATATTCCATCTCCGGCGGTTCCTACGAGGCGTTTCTAGCTGAATTCCAATGGGAAGGAACGGCGCCAACGGTTAACGAGTTTCAGGAAGCAATTGAACATGCGTTCGCAGATTGGGAACAAGTTGATCCAGCCACAGGACTCGGTACGGAGCTGCGCTTTGTTCCAGACCTCGAGACGCCTGTTGTTTTGGTACCCCCGCAGAGGTCGCTTGAAGAAGGTGCACGTCTTAATCCTGGTGCCGAAATTGATATTCTCGGCGTTCCGTTGGCCAACTCTTTCCTTCGCGGGAGGGCAGTTATTTACGGCGATCCCGTTACAAGTTCGGTGACACTCACGTCGGGTGTTTCCGACTACCAGGCTGTTGTTATATCGGGCGCGGACGTCCACATGGCAAATGACAACATATGGGCATCTCTTGACGAGTTTCGACTGGTGCTTTCTCACGAACTGGGCCATGCCATTGGGTTAGCGGACGTAGATTTGTCGTCGGAAGATAGCCCTACTCGGACCATGTTTTACGACGACAATTTTGACAACACCAGCGATGATTCGGCTCACAAAACACTTACCAATTCGTTCGCGGAGCTTATCGATCCTTTGGATCCAAACAACACAGCGGCATTGAACCTGTATGAACTATGCGACAACTCCGACGATCGATGCGTCAGTCGACCGGGAGTTGATACTCCCGGCGTTGACATTCACATGGAAACATCGTTTCAGGTACGTGCTCCTGGTCCCCAGAATGACGACTTTGCTGGACGACAGTTCCTATATCCGTTCGTGCGTGTGACAGGTGATTTCGACGCCGACGAACAGCTGACAGTGAACGATGTTGATTTGCTAATCAGCGAGGTCGACGCGGAACAACCTCGACTTTGGTTCGACCTGAATTCCGATCAGGCTGTCGACGTGAATGACGTGGGCATCTGGGTAAAACATCTTCAAAACACGTGGATTGGTGACGCCAACTTGGATGGCGAGTTCAATAGCGGTGATTTCATAGAAGTGTTTCAGGCAGGAAAGTACGAAACCGACACAGTCGCGTCGTGGGCAGAGGGTGATTGGAATGGCGACCAACGGTTTGACTCTGGAGATTTTATCGCCGCGTTTCAGGACGGAGGTTACGAGCGAGGCCCGCGGCTCGGTTTCGCAGCTGTTAGCGTTCCAGAGCCACTGGGGATGTGGCTCCCAATCGCTTTGCTTGGCATCTTATTTCGGCATCGACGTCGATAGTTCCGTAGTTGCTTTTTGCTTCAGACTTCCTATTCCCAATTGATGTTTTTCTCCGTGAATCACGCAATTATTTGAGATTTCGTGCGCAAATTCTGGCGGAATCTCACATTGATTATCAGGGGCGAAACTACACCGAAGTCATGATTCCGTCGTTGGCCGCATGACCGCGGCTGCTCATCGAACAACAAAGCAGCGAGGATTCGAGTGATGCGTATGCAAACCCA
>JAGQPC010001067.1 GCA_020426925.1 Planctomycetales bacterium
GAGTTGAATTCGCCGATCGATTTCTATTTTGCTCATGGCCGATCGTATGGCCTGCATTCTACGGTCGGATGTTGGACCTACCCGCCGATCACCAGCTGCGGCATCTGGAAGGCTATTCCTCAAGATCGGCGCGACACGACTTTCGCGCTGATTACCGACGTCGGTAATGACATTCTGTACAACGCTCAACCGGAAGAAATAGATCGATGGGTCCGTGAAGCCGTTTTGAATTTGAGTCCCATTTGTTCGCGCATTGCCATTACGGAGATACCTTTGGAGAGTGTGATAGGGCTCGGAACGGTTCGTTTTACGCTGCTGAGATCCATAATCTTTCCAAAATGTCGTCTAAATTTGAAAAAAGTTTTGGACCAAGCAGCACTTCTAAATGAGCTGTTGAAACAGACCGCGAAAGATTCCGAAACGCTTTTGCTTCGTCCTGCACTCGACTGGTACGGAGTCGATCCGATTCATATTAAGAGTGCAGCAAAGCGAGTGGCGTGGCGCAACTACATCGGTCGACTGGTCGAAGGTAATCGCCTTCATTGTGATTCAGAAAACAACGAAAAACTGCGGTTGTTTTTAGGTTTAAGGCCACGATCGTGGCGCACGTTCGGTCTGCAAAGGAACGCGCAACAGCCTGATTTGGTTCTTTGCGATGGATCCCAACTCCATCGTTACTAATGCCGTTGCCGAAAGAGTTTGGGTGCCTGTTTCTGTGACAATATGTTGTCATAAACAGTGCGGCGGCGTTGGAATTTTGTTGCACGCGACGAACCCAACGCTATGAAAATTTTTCAGAAACATGTAGAGTTGGGGTTGACTTACGTTTTCGCGATTCCGAAGATTATCAAAATGTTGATGGAAAAACGTTTGCTAGTTTGCGTCATCAGCGGATGAACAAGCAGCAACTCCAAACGCAAGTTGAAAGGCTCAGGTTGAGTCTTGATCCCAGGACATGGGAGTTTGTTTTTGGTGAGAAGGATTCGAGGCTTAATGAGGTGGAGCGATTCCACATGTCGAGCCGAGATGGAGCTCGCCGCCACTTTAAAACGGAGGACGTGACGTGGCCAAAAAGAAGAAGGTCGCTAAGAAGAAGGTCGCGAAGAAAGCTGCTAAGAAGAAGGTCGCTAAGAAGAAGGTCGCCAAAAAGGCCACCGCCAAGAAAGCAACCAAGAAGAAGGTAGCCAAGAAGAAAGTTGCTAAGAAAGCAACGAAAAAGAAGGCCACCAAGAAGAAAGTAGCTAAAAAGGCTGCTAAGAAAGTCGCTAAGAAAAAGACGGCTAAGAAGAAGACGTCTAAAAAGTAGGCTGCCAAGCAAAAGCGCTAATGTGCGCTCTTACAGCGATACAACGAGAAAGGGCCGTAATGCGGCCCTATTTTTATGCGCATCGCACGCACTGGCCAATGCGGCGGCGTTCTAGATCAATTGCTTGATCTGCTCGCTTGGGCGAGCAATGATTGCTCGAGTCTCGGTGGCAGCGACTGGGCGTTCCATGAGCCTTGGATGTTCCAGTAGCAGCTCCGCCACATCTTTTTTCGAAACGTAATCTTCAGCTTGTAATTGCAGCTCCCTGAAGTACTTGTCGTGCCGCACAAGCTCACCGGGCGGAATGTCGAGCAATTCAATGAGACGCTCAAGATCGTTCCGAGTCAGCGGATCTTTCAGATATTCCACAACGTCGAACTCGACGCCCGCAGCACGCAGGATTTCTAGCGCACCACGTGACTTGCTTCAGCCAGGGTTGTGGTACAGAACGATTGAACTCATGTTGATTGCTTTCGTGCGGCAGGCCGTTGACGTGGCATCTCAAACTGCGAAAGGCCGCTTCGCGTGCGGTTACAGAACCGAAAGCGTCGGCAGCGGCGGATCGTCCTTGGCTTTTTCTGCCAGGCTTTTGGCGAGATTATAGGTGAGCTGCTGAACACACGGTCCCGCAATCGGATCTTCGAATACAGAACCGATTTTTCCGCTGTCTCCATTGATGCGAACTTGCATGTTAATCGGCACTTCGCCCAAGAACGGGATGTTCATTTCGGCCGCTTTGTTCTTCGCGCCTCCGCTTCCAAAGATGTCGTATCGCTTGTCGCAATCGGGACAGATAAAGCCGCTCATGTTCTCGACCATTCCCAAGACCGGAATCTGGACCTTATTGAACATGGCGATGGCCTTCACTGCGTCGAGCAGCGCGACTTCTTGTGGAGTGCAAACGACGACAGCCCCTGAAAGCGGCAGCAACTGCGAAAGCGTCAACGCGATGTCACCCGTTCCAGGCGGCATATCGATGATCAGGTAGTCGAGATCTCCCCATTGGGTGTCTCGCAGAAATTGCGTGATCGCTCCATGCAACATAGGCCCTCGCCACACGACGGCTTCCTCGGCTGGAACCAAGAATCCCATCGACATGACCTTCAGGCCATCCTTTTCCATCGGCTGGATCTTGTTGTCGATGATTGCGGGGCGGCCGTTCACGCCCAGTAGATGCGGAATGCTGGGACCATAAACATCTGCGTCAACCAAACCAACTTTGCAGCCCGATTTTGCGAGCCCGTATGCGATGCTCGCTGCGATCGTGCTTTTGCCCACGCCACCCTTGCCGGACCCGACCGCGATCACGCTTTTTGCGGTCAGGCCGATCTCGCCGATCTTCTCGGCTGGCCGCTCTTGGATTGCGTCGTTGATTTGGATCGAACAACCAGCGAACGCGTCTGTCAGTATCGCACGTGCTTCTTCTCGCACGTCGTCATGCAATGGAGACGAGTGCGTTGTCAGGGCTAACGTGAGTTCGATGGAGTTGTCTGTCGTTTTTATGTCACGAACTTGTTCCATCGTGACGACGCTGCGACCCGATTCAGGATCCTTTAGGGCTTGCAGGGCAGCTAGAACGCTAGGATTATCTGGAGCATTGGACATGGGTTACTCTTCTGGTTTTGGTTATTGCAGGCTATTGAAATCGGCCGAACGCCACGGCATGTCTTGCCAAATGCGTTCTCGAATCGTTGCTGTACGTTGAGGTTGTTGGGCGAGATGTCGTGTTACGAATCTGGCTGCGTATGGAATGTCGAAGGGTGATTCAGCGACGAACCCACATCCAAACTCGTACAGTAACTGGACGGCGCCGCTTGTTGACGATCGAAAATCGTTCCGGTCGACCAAGCCGACGACAGCGACATTGCGACGCTCGATGCGCAGGTTTGCGATGCGAGCAGCCACGGCGGCCCATTCCGAACGCTGCACGCTGATGCCTGCAACGCTTCCTGGTCGGTTGTCTAGTTCGGCGCCACAATCGACCCACGAACGAGTCTCTACAATCGGACAATTGCTAAAGTATCGCCGGAAACAAATCGCGTTTGCTCCGCTACGTTCGAGCAGGATAAAGGCTGGCGGATTCGTTGGCTCACGTAACATTGCCCTGTATCGTAGAGATACCAATTCAGCCTGACAACCGACCATGAAACGGCGGATTTCGGCACTGAATTGATCGGCGCTTTCGGCTAGAGTTGACAGACGATTTTGCGGCTTGCTACGGTGAATCTTTGAAAAAACGATCGCAAATCCGCATGGGGCTGTGTTGGCTGG
>JAGQPC010001068.1 GCA_020426925.1 Planctomycetales bacterium
GGCAAACGTCTGCTCATCGTCACCGAGCACAACGGCCAATTCGATTTGCGGTTGGTAAACGTTGACTGACGCTCCGACGCGAGACGGTCGGAGCGTCATCCGTTGATCGGTCTAGCACTGTGTTACGGTTTTTCTGGTGCGAGGGCGGCGTGGGCGTCGGTGATCTTTGAGGTTGGAGTTGCGTCTGCTTCTAGGTCACCGAGCGCGTACTGAATTCCGTCCAGCATGTGTTTCAGAATTGCCGCGTTGTGGAATGTTTCGGAACGGTGCCCGAAATTGGTGTAGAAGACTCGGCCGTCTCCCGCTTTGCGAATCCAGGATACGGGAACTTCTCGAGGGCCATCGTTGATGCGTTCCGAAACTTCTTTCTTGGACATGTCGAGACTTACGAGCACTCGGAGCACATCGAGCCCAGCATATGATTCTGGGTTGTACTGATAGATTTCGTCTTGGTGCCAAAAGCCTTTGCCATCGAACGCTTTGTTGAGGATATGACCGGGATCGTCCAGCTTGAACGCCCAAGTCCCACCGGCTCCCCACGGGTGACCGTTGAAAATTCCTCCGACCATGTCCAAGCATTTTGGATGTCGACCGAAGTTGTCGCTGGCCGCGTGGAAACCAATCAGTCCTTTACCGCTGGCGACGAAATCCAGAAATGCATTCAGTTGTGACGGCTCTGGAAACTGCATGTGAGTCGTGTTGTTCAACAAGATCGCGTCATATTGCTTGAGATTCTCGTTGGTGAAAACATCGTACGTTCCGGCCAGGTTCGACGTGAACGCTTCCGTCTTTTTTCCGAGCTGCTCCATGGCAAAGTTGCCAAACGGGATTGAGTCGTGCACAAATCCTTCGCACCGATCGAACACAAGAATCTTGCGCGCTGCTTTGGGAATCCACACGGCCCTTGCGGGAAGTGCATCCGTGATTTTTTTTTGCTGTTCTTCTGTAAGCGGCTTGAATCGTTTTGCCTTCGTTTCCAGCCACTTGTCGTTTGTTTCTTGAGCGAACGCGACGTTGGCGAACAAGAGCAGCAAAATGAAAAGACGGTAGATTGATTTCTTGTGCATCAGGTATGCCTCCAATTTGACATGTGCTTCGACTGGCTGCGTCTGCAATTTGACGATACGCGTTTCGCGTAATCCGACACGCGGACAACAGTCGAAGCCGTTCTCAATCTCAGTCCAAGGCGGTCTAAGATACGTCACAACTTAGGTGGTTGTGCAAGCTTTGGCTAGATTGGTGCGAACCCAATAGCCGCAAAAGTACGCCAAATAAGAGTTTGTATCTGTACATTCCCCTCGGCGTGGATTTGTATTCACGGAATTCTGGATCATAATCAGCATTACTAGTTACTTGTCCGCGCACATCTGCGCGCGTCATCGCTGTTAGCGTTCCGCTTCCATTGATCGGTTTCCGCAAACAATCATGAGCAGAATCTGGATGTTTCGACTAGTCGCGTGCGGAATTCCGTCCATCATCGGTCTGGTTGTACTCGTGATGGTGGCGAAGCATCGGCAGGTTTTGGTTGTCGATGATGGCGAGATCAAACTGCAGGCTCCTCCGTTGTATGTTCAAGAACCGGGACACGAAAAGACAGGGCACAAGTATCTGTACGATTCGCAATTGGGTTGGCGAAATATTGCAAACTGGAATGCGTCAACGTTCGGTCATGAACTGACGACGAATTCGAAGAATCTTCGAGACCGCGAATACGAATTTCAGAAACCAGCGGGAGCTAAGCGGATTCTTGTCTTAGGCGATTCGTTCGCGTGGGGATATGGAGTCGCGAATCGAGACATCTTTACCGAAGTGTTGGAAGCTCGATTTGCTCGTGATCAGACACCGTACGAGGTTATCAATACCGGCGTTTCGGGTTGGGGGACGGACCAAGAATTCCTGTATTTTGCCGACGAAGGTGTAAAGTATTCGCCTGATGTCGTTGTGCTCGCATTTTATTTGGGAAACGACCCAGTCAACTGCTCGGGATCGATACAATATGGTTTGCACAAACCGGTGTTTGTCGACATGGATCTGACGCTCGCCAACGTTCCCGTTCCCAAACCAACGGACGAGAGCGCGCAAGAAATCACGGCCAGTGCCGACCGACATTCACTGGCTGTTCGCATCATTGAGGAGATTGCCAAGACGTGCGATTCGATCGATGCGGAATTCGTGCTGATGAAGTTTGGTGTTTTTCAGCGACCCAATCATGGTGCGGTTCGACAAGCGAACCAAGACTTCGAAGCGAAGCTTGATCGAATTCGTGATTCAATCCGTTACCTTGATCTTGACGCCGAGTTTCAAAAACATGGCTTGTCATTTACTCAGCTCACGGAAGGCGTGGACGACGGACATTGGAATGTGTTTGGACATCAAATGGTTGCGGACATTCTGCGTGAATTTCTAGCAGCCAATTCTCTCATCCAATAAAGACGACATGAGTAACCGTCCCAACAAGCAGCGAAAGAAAAAAGTTTCGGAGAATCGAAATCGCGACGCAGAAAGTGCCAGTGCACAACGCGTGAATGCCAGTCGATCGTATGTGCTGATTGGATGTGCGATGCTTGTCGGATTGGCCATCTACGTCGCACTCGAGCGGAACGATTCAGCTGGATCGTTGTCCAATTCGAATGACCCAGACTCGAAGCTGCACAACACTGCGTCCGGCGTTTCGTCGCTGGACAAGATTCCGAACGTGCACAGCGAACGACGACCGACGACGGAATACGCTTTATTCCGAGCACCAGAATACGCTCGACAACATTCGTTCAACAATGAAACCGTTTTGGTTTGGGGTGGCGATCATAAGATCACGAATGGCCTGCATCGAAACGCGAATCTGAGCAATATCACTCGGGCGGATTACGCCGGAACCGAGTCGTGCCGCGGGTGCCACGCGGAAAACTACTCCAAGTGGGAAAATCACGCTCATCGCTGGATGAATGTTCAGGCCGACGAGGAATCGGTAAAGGGCGACTTTTCGGGAACGGAATCGGCAACGATCAAATATCGCAGCGGGCT
>JAGQPC010001069.1 GCA_020426925.1 Planctomycetales bacterium
TGGATTCGCCTGACGCACGAGCGAAGTGAGTATCTCGGCAATCGTGACGTCGACTTCGTTAGAGTTTTTGATTTGTTGGTTCCGCGTGATTCCGTCCAATTCTAAATCTCCGCCAAGAATCTGGATTCTTAAGTTGGCGCCGGGATACTGCTCGTTGGCCAGTTCAGCCAGATCGCGAATCGCGAATTCCAGTGATTGTTGGCCGAAATTGCTGCTCAGTTTTAGTTCAAGAATCGAAGCATGCGTATACGTTTTTGGGGACGCGGTCGTCGCCCCGTCATTCGCACCAGCAATCGACACAATTTCACCGACCAGCACTAAATTATGTGCGGCCTGCGGAGGCAGCACGACGTTGGCGATCGCCTGAGCCTTGGTCGGTTCGTAGCGAACGTGTTGAACAAGAAACCGAGACATCGTCGGAACCTGCAAGGCAAGCCGTTGCCAATACGGCTCGACGACCGCTGTCCCAAGGAACTCGGTCAAGCTGTTCGGAATCGTGTCGACGCGATCTCTTAGCGATTTCACGATCTGATGAGGACTGGCGCTATTTGGGCCAGCCACTCGAAACTCTGCATAGAACGCATTGTCTGCAAAATGCAAACTCGCCGATGAGGCCTTCGTGTCCTCGCCCATCAGTTCGACGATTGCCTTGCGCGCTCGTTTTCGAGCCTCCGAAATAATCGTTCTTCCGTCGGCAGCCACGAAGTTTTTCGTAGTGATCAGATTGAAATGGCGATTGAAATCGCTTTCGCTTCGGAGCAGTTCAAGATCTTGCCTGAGCAACGGAGCTTTGCCACCAGTGTTGGCGATTTCAGAAACTAATTCCGGGCTTCCCACAACGATCAACGGCTGGCCGTCTGCCGCGTAGAAGGACCGACCGTTCAGCGACCACAACCGTCCATTCGTTACTGGCTGCGTGTGGTTTTGTTGAATCAGCTCGTCAATTGGTTCTCGGTTCGGCATTCGAATTACGAAGACTGACTTCGGTACGCCAACATCTTGCGCGACGTTTGCGAAAACGATTGAATGAATCTGATCCAAGCGAATGTTGGTTTCCGCTTGCCACTGCTTTCTCCAAGTCGCGAATTCTGGCCCCAACGCCTTGAGCGCACGGCGACCTTCGAAACTGGCCAGCAATCCCGTCATGTCGACGCTGCCAAAAAACTGGATGCCGGCGGGGAGAAAATCGATTGGAATCGCAGTGCCAAATGTCGGTGATTGCCAAAGTGCCGTCGCATCGTTCTCGACGAGTGAAGCGCTAGTCTGGTCGACATCGTTAGCGCTTCCCTCGTCCGCTGGAGCTTCAACATCATCCGCTGTTGAATCGTTGGCTTGCGCAATCGCGGTTTCAGGTGTAGGTGCTGCGGGCGAAACTAGATGATTCAGGAACAGTCCAATCGTCGCGATCGCTGCAACTGCTGCGATGAAGCATGCGATCTTGATCCACAGATTGCCGGTCTTGCGGCGTTCGATGATTGACCGAGCAGCCGGAGATGAGGTCTTACTGTTATCGAGGTCAGTTGCAGGCTCAGATGGTTGATTGACTGGCACAGGTGAGCGTACTGCGGGTGACGCATCGGACGGATCTTCTTGCTGAGCCGATCGAATCCCCTGCAAGCGGACTCGCAAATCTTCGCAGAATCGGATTTCGGACGATCGGAATTGAGGCGTCCGGTCGTCATCGACGTCGGAACAAAATGGACTGAGCGCTGCGACAACTTGGTCGGCCGATTCAAACCGAACGTTGTAGTTTTTGGCCAACATGTGCGTCACGACTTCTGCGAGGTCTGCCGGGGCACCGATTGCGTCGACCAGCGAGATGATCGGCTCCTGCGAATGACGCACCATTTTTTCTTGCGCGCTTCCTCCCGCAAACGGAACATGTCCAACAAGTAACTCGAACAGCGTGCAACCCAACGCGTAAATGTCGGTTCGGGTATCGAGCCGTCGCGTTGGATTCATCAGCTCTGGAGCCAGATAGTTTGCGCGGTCTCGCAAATAGCCCTTTGCATCCGGAGCAGAAAGGTCGACGGCAGTTGGAAGGTGCGTTGGGTCACGGAGCAAACGCACATGTCCGGTCTTTTGGACAACGATCCGGTCGGGTTGAATGTGGCAGTGGATCAGCCCCGCGTTCGCGAGCGTCTGCAGCCCACAGGCCGCTTGACGCACGATGTCGCACGCGAGCGGAACCGGCACTCGTTTTTGTTTCTCCAGCAAGTCGGCCGCTGATTGCCCTTTTACGTTTTCCGTAATCGCGATCTTGTGCGTGGTTCGCGTGATCGTTTCGTAGCATCGGTCAAGATGAGGATCCACGACGGCCCGATGGCGACAAAAATAGTCGCACTTGGCCGCCCATTGATCATCTGTGATTTCATCGGGATTTGAACTGAAGTGCAAAATCACTTTGTGCTTCGTCGGCAGGTGCACTCCACAAAACCGCCGCGTTTTTCCACCACCAGGCAGTCGGTCGTTCACTCGATAGTCGCCAAAAATGAACGGGCCAACGTGACCTGCGAGCAGGGACTTTGCGTGGTACGGTGTAATGTGTCGTTCAGCAACCAGCAGCTCCGCTAGTTGACGAGCAGACGTTGGCTCCGACTCCGACAACTTCTGTTGCGAGGAGATCTCTCGTGACTCATCCAATGTCAATAGCTTGCACCGGACAATGTCTTGCCAGAGTTTTTTTACGGTCGGGTCCATGTGTACGTTGTCGATCAGTTAGTTTGGACATCGCAAAAAGTTGGAGCTGCCAAATTATGTAAGCCGCTCAATGTTGCCGTCTCCTGACAACATTCAACTAGCTCGATTTCCCGTCGGCAAATCCAGCTTCAGCCAAAACGGATAGACGCGATCGCCACGTTGGCGAACGTCTTCCAGCATGTCGCGAATATTGGGAACTAGATCGTACTTTGCCGATTTTCCGTTCACTCGAATATTCGCTGTGTCACCAAAGTCGACCCACTCTGGCGACAGATAAGCAGTCAACTTGGCTGCACCGGTTTTGAATTCGAGCAGATTCTTCACGTTTGGATTCTTCTTGAAGCTGATTGTTGTAACTTTGCCGGCCGAGTCTTGCGGCCAGTCGATCGGATGAACGAGTGTTCCGCTTGGCAGTTGATCGATTTCGGCACACCAAAAGAAATTATCAGAAGCACGTTTCGTCACACACTCAAATTCGTCAGTTCGCAACGTACGAGGATGCAACTCCATCCAATCGAAGATGCGATTGATTTCGTCGTAAAATCCTTCGTGGCCTCGCCCTCGATACTCGACGAGCAGCATATCGAAGCCCGGATTCTTTAAGTACCGATCGAAGTCCCGCTTGTTCAGACGAATGCGATCCGGATCAAGTTCCCCAATGACAAAATAGGTTGGAACGAGCATCGCTTGAGGCCAGTAGAGCGAAACGTACTTCGGTGACGAGTCCGCGCCTTGATCAGCGGTTGCCGATATCGGAATAATTCCCGCCCAAAAATCTGGATGCGACAAGCCGATGTCCCAAGCTGCGTCTCCTCCCATGGAATAGCCAGACAGGTAAACGCGATCGACATCGATAGAAAATCGTCGCAACGCGTCACGAAACGTCGCCAACACGGCGAGGTGCTCTGATTCCAAATAGCGATAATAACGCTGGTTCGGTTTCGCCCAATGCGGAGTGATCACGATGTAACCGCGTCGAAAAGTCGCCTGGCCAAGCCGGCGAACGGAGTCATCCAGCTGAACCGGTTGTCCGCACCACCAATCAAGATGACTTTCCGGAGTGCTGGTGGCACCGTGCAGCGACACGATTGTTGGGTACCTTCGATACGGACTGTACTCGCTGGGCAGTTGAATGTCGTACGTTAGCTTTTCACCGCTTTTCAACGGGACGTCGATTCGATACTGGCCCAGTGGCTTGTCGGCTTGCGCCGGAGTCTCAATCGGTGGCCGCATCTGTCGAAGGATTTGAGCAACATAATTTGGCGTGCCGCCCTCAAGCCTTCCAATCTGCTGCAAGATCGTTTCGCGTTCGCCCGGGTTTTTGCTGCGAAGATATCGAGCAACCAAATCGCGCACTTCGATCATGCTCGTCGCGACCGTAATGTTGTCCGTCGTGTTGCCCGTTCCTACCAGCCAACCGCTGATCGCGTTCGCGAGATGCCGATCGGGCGTCAACGCTGGATCGTCAAGTCCACGCTCGAAGTCCGTGAATCGCTCAACCGTATCGATATCGGATTCAACAACGGCCTGCCCTTCGGCGTAAAGATCGTCGATGGCTTTTTTCGATTGAGCGTCCGGAACGGAGTCGGCAAGCGAGCGAAAGTTCGTCAGCGTCCTCTCGATTCGCGAATTGGTCTTTTCGTATTCCAGCAACAGGTCACGGATCTCGACTAACGTGATTCCAGCGATACCCTCGCTCGGAAATCCAGCCAGATACGCTTTCACTTGTTGATGCTGTCCATTGTCTCGCAGCCGCTTGATGTGGTCGAGCAACAGCGTGGCCGATTTTTGACGAAGCGTTTCGCGAAGATCGGACATTTCTTGCAGCGACGGAAACTGCTTCATGCCTTCCACGAGCTCACGGCGAGCATCTTCAAATCGCTCGGCTGCGAACAGCAAACGCACAACTTCGAGTCGCCCTTCTGGCGAATTCGATTCAGGACGATTCCGCAGAATTTGGCTGAGCGTCTCTCTGGGAATTGTGCTCGTTGCGACTCGCATGTCCCATTCGATCGTATTCTTTTGATCGACGAGGCCGTCAATTCGAGTGTACACTGGCGTGATCTCGGTGATCCCTTGGCTGATATCCAGCCTGCCCTGCCCCGCGGCCATGATCGAATAGATTCGGCGACCGTAAACATCGAACGGAGTCACATTCAGTGTGGACTGAAGCGAACCGATGCCTTTCTTTTGTCTGGCGACTCGCTGTTGAATACGGATGCGTTGCCCCTGTGTTGCGTCGCCTTCCAGAAAAGTCTCCTCCATTCTCAACTGATAAATCGACACGTAGGTGCGACGAAGACCATCGTCGAAAATGAAAATCTGCTTTCCAGAATCGGCGCTGATGATGTTTGGGCGCTCGTCGACGGACGAGATTTTCCCGAGCTGACCGATCAATCGAAAACCCGATTTGGTCAGAACTTCCGAGGCGTTCGCGGGTAGCGTGCGAAGTACCAAAATGACCGCGCAGATCGCAACTACTGACAAGCTGATGTACGGCTGGCGCATATTTCGAGCAGTCATTTCGATTGGCCTTCTTTCTGTCCAATCATTAATTGTGGCAAATAGACCAAATAATGGTCAATAAATTCGGGCGAATACGATGAATTCACGCGGCTACCTGCTCACTCACGCCGATTGACACCTCGATTTCAAATCCGCAAAATCGGATCGGTCCGCAGAATTGTCAATATTCGGATTAGGGTTCATCGGTTTTCTAAGCCCGATCCGCACGATGCGATTTTCGGTGTACGGGAAAATTGGTTGGTCTGTTTGACGTTTTATTCTGAGTCTTCCATTGCCCGAGACAGACTACAATGCGACGTGCTCCAAGTGCGGGCAGGCGTTTGTCTTGACAGAGACCGACCGGGCGAAATCGCCGCTCTGCCCGTGTTGCTCAACGAGTGATCCGTTGCAGGCTGTTGTCGTTCCTCCGCCCGTTAGCGAATCAGCGTTTTCAGAAAACAAGCCCGGCCCAGAAACTCGAACGGGCGTTGTCTTATCCCCATTCCAATTGGGAGCGGTCGGCTGTTTGCTAATATCGACTGGCGTAATCGCGTTTGGATTAGGCGTCCTGTGTGGACAGCGAAACGCTGTGCCCGACGCGAACCGTGTTCCACAGCGTACAACGATTTCCGGCCGAGTCCACGACTTTCCAGAAGGTTCGGTCCTTATCTGCCTGCCGGTGAATTCACGGCCTGAACAGAAGCTGGCTCTCGCACACAACTCCACAGAAGAATTGCTAAGCGACCAATTACCCGGCAAACAACTCGCGGCGATCGACGGTCGAGTATCTGGGATCAATTCCGATGGCCGATTTCAAATCGATCTTATCGTCCCAGGAGAGTACTTTTTCCTGTGCCTGGCCGACGGCCCATCAAGCGGGCCGGACACACGAACACTCGCCCAGCTTGGCCGCTATTTTCTACGAGGCAACGAGTTGCTCAAGCGATTTCAATGGCGCTGGGTCCGCAAGAGAATTGACGCCGACGCCGATTTCGCGGTGGTCGAGCTTTAGCCGAGTAGTCACGTCGGTTGGGACTTCCTCAGATCTTTTTCGTATCGGCTGTCCTGCGGGCAAGCTTCGGAAAGGACTCATATCCTATTGACTTACAATAGTCTTCAAGCAACTGGAGTGACGCGAAAGTCTTAGCGGAACGCACTGACGTATCGAGAAAGAACCAACGCTTTGATGCGGGTGGATCGTAAAAAGCACGCTTTCCATATTTGATTTCGCTTCCAATGACGTTACTGGAATTTCGCAGGTATTCTTTCTGGGGCGGATTCGTGGCTACAAAGTACCTTTTTAACCGCAGTGATCGAGGCATTTTTGCCGAGATCTATTTTCCAAAGCGAGCTGCTTATCAGGGAGAGATGTTTGATGCACTCCGGAAAGGATTCCACTCCCATAAGGTTGTGAACCACTTAAAAGACGCTATCATTGATGGTGACCTGATCAGTGAATTGGCCGACTACCCAGACTTGCTCGATCCAGATCGATTTCGTGCTGACGGTAAGCGCACGCCGGGCACATTAGAGCAACGAGCAATGGTCAGGATAGACCAATACCGTTCCCCTTTTGCTGGATGGTCGATCTACTCCGTCGATGGCTTCTTTTACGACCGTAAGTGTCAGAAGGAGTACGAAGAAGCAACACAGGTTGTTCGACTTCTATTTCGCTTGGGCGACTGGGAAGAACGAGTGGAAGATGATCTAGGACAGCACTGTGCAATGCTACGGACACCGCTCCAGATGGGCCTCTTTGACGGCAGCGAGGCTATTAGGCAACGCAGTTCGTAGTTGCACTTCCAATGCGTCGACGTGAAAGCCCTTCTTTTTTGGGAAGGGCTTTTAAATTTCAATTCAGACGACCTGCCAGATCAAACAGAGCTGCTATTTTTGTTGGTATGTCATGGAGAGCATTGCCGGATTAAGAAACTAGATGGCTTCCCGATGGTGCTCACTTCCGCTAGGAGTGAAGCGCGTGGGCACCATGGGAAGCGGGATATATGATGTTCAGCGTCCCGGATTTATTCATCTCCATGACTCAAAGAAACAGCCTCCGCCAAGTCAATATAGTTTCGGTACGTGGGGGCAACTGCAAGTTTTTGTGGATTAGCGGGAAACCGTGTTCCATACGATTGGCGCATTACTGACGATCCGCCACTTGCGATCTTAGAATAGAGTCTGCCCATCAAATCTGCGACCTATTCTTTTGAGTTGATTGCTTTGTTGCTCTTTGGAGAAATAGTCATGCCAGAATGGTTACAAATGTCAGTATTGGTTATCGGCATGCTTGGCATTGTCATAGGCTGGTACAAGACATACCAACAGCTCGCGAAGTCATCGCTGGAAATTGAAAATCTCAAGCTACAGAACGAACGCTTGCCCAAAGAGATACACCAGCTTGACCTAACGATTCACAAACTTCTGCATCCTCCTGAAACCATTGAGCAACGACGACTAATCTTCCAGGAGTTCCAGGACATCATTCGCGACGTGCAACGCGATGCGAGTGCTTCAGCAAGTCAGGTCTCACGACTCCATGTACTGCGACAAAAGGCACGATTTGAGTTCCCCGGTGCGGACGCCATATTCGAATTATTCGAATTGGCAATTGACGATGCAGCTGTAATTTGCAGCTACGGGAAATTCGACGAGTTGGAGGAGCACTTTCGGAAAGAACTTGGCACAGCACTACGCCGGTTAACCATCGAAACCTTAGGCAAACTTGAAGACACGTTCGCAGAATACTTGGAATCTGTGCCTTGTCCGAACGAAGAGATCATCTAGCGGGCAAGAAGGTTGAGTTCGAATTAATTGCAGTTCAAAACAGAACCGAGTCGCAAGCTTCCAACATGAATGGAATCGGCACATGAATGAGCCAGTTAGCCATAGCTTTACCGCTCGGCTATAGGTCG
>JAGQPC010001070.1 GCA_020426925.1 Planctomycetales bacterium
CGAGTTTGTCTGGGCACGCTAAGGCCGTGTGTCACGTCAGTTTCAGTTCGGATGGGAAAACCATGGTTACTGCGGGCGATGACCGCAGGCTTATTTTTTGGCGAGTTGGATCATGGCGGAACACAGGAGAACTCGTTGTCGCGGACGACGTAAAAGCCACTGCGTTCGCGGAGTCTCCAAGCGGTGCCACGACCTTCCTCATGGTGACTTTCAACGCTGAAGGTGACAGTGTGTCTCAGTTGCCGATTGAAGATCCATTAGAGTGGAGTTGGCTGCGTCACGAGCGGTGATTGATGCTACAATTGCATACGCGTTCTCGGGCCGTCTGGCGTGTCAGCTCGGCAAATTCGAATCAAATCAAGCGTCCAGCCGCGAATTGAGCTAAGTCCATGTGCATTTCTAAAAGTACGGCGTGGTTCGTGCTCCTGTCGTTATGTCTCACAGCAAACACTGTCGTGGCGGCTGAGCCGGCTGCTCGAGCGCAAGGAATCGCCAGCCAGTACGCGGGCGACAAAGGTATCGAGAACGATCCAAAGGTCGTCTTCGCTGAGAACTTCGAGAACCGCGACTTCGCTGAGATTGCCAAGCGGTGGGAAACGGTGCGCCACGATGGAATCATGTCACTGACACCCGACGTTCCGAAAAACAGTTCGGGCAAACAATCGCTGTTGATGTCGCAGCTTGCCGAAAAGGGAACAGGCGGCGATTTGTATCGAAGGCTCGACCAGGGCTACGAGAAACTGTACACCAGAATGTACGTGAAGTTCGCTGACGACTGTGAGCCCATGCACCACTTTGGGACTTGTGTCGGTGGCAACAATCCGTCCACGCCGTGGCCGTCCGTTCGCGCTGGCCAACCGACCGATGGCAACAAGGCGTTTTGGGTTGGAATTGAGCCGTTCGGGAATAGATGGCAATGGGACTACTACACTTACTGGTGCGACATGCGAGGCAGTCCTCCTCGCGGGCAAACCTGGGGCAATTCATTCGTGCACAACGATCAGCTCAAAGTGAAGCGTGGCGACTGGATTTGCGTTGAAGTTATGGTCAAGATGAACGATCTTGGCGAGACCAATGGTGAAATGGCGTTGTGGATTGACGGCAAGCAAGTGA
This sequence comes from Planctomycetales bacterium, assembly GCA_020426925.1. Taxonomy (GTDB): domain Bacteria; phylum Planctomycetota; class Planctomycetia; order Pirellulales; family Pirellulaceae; genus JAGQPC01. The sequence goes on from JAGQPC010001070.1 coordinate 1,114, forward strand.
GCCACCTGGGCAAAGGCTTCCCTCGCGGCAAATGGGTCTTCGACAAGTTCTACCCTGGCGAACAAGGGCAGGGAGTCGTTTGGAATCCCGCAAAGGGTGATCGAGAATACTTCGAAACGGCACCAGGCGGCGATCCTTTCGAAGGTTTTCGCTTTCGGACGAATGAGGCTCTGAATGCTAACTTCGTTTGGTTGTACGTTTACATCACGAAGGGCACTCGCGGGCATGCGAACCGAGTGTGGTTTGATGACGTCGTTGTCGCCACCGACTACATCGGGCCACTCAATTCCGGCAAAGCTCCATAGAGCTACCAACGCTCGGCGTCTTGCTGAGGATGGAACATCTGGACCGACCGAAAACCGTTAGTGACAAAGGCCAGGCCGCTTGGCGGAGCATTTTGAGTCCTCGACGTCAGCGGCATGGCTTCGTCGGTATCCATAACCGCAAACGCGACCAGTAATTAACATCGCCTACAAATTCACGGAGGATCCTCGCCGCACCCACCGAATGGATGACATCGACAGATTCGCCACAAACCTTTGACTCCACCGCGGATCAACCCGTACTGCTGAACCGCTTGGATAAAGTAGGCGCTGCATGTTGGCGTGAAGCGGCAGTTACTGCCGAGCATCGGGCTGATCGCGAACTGGTAGAACCGAACCAACAAGATGGCGATAGTTCCGGGCAACCGAACTAGCCAGATTGCGACTGCCACTACCTTCATCTGTTGTGTCCACGTTGATATTTGCGTTCGACTCGACTGCACAGCGTCGTTAGCGATTCTGCAAGTTCCTGAAAGCGTGGCTTTGCGTCTGCTCCAGCTCGTGGAATCACGATGTAGTCCATTCCTTGTGGAATTGAGTTTTGCGAACGCCTGAACACTTCGCGAATGCGTCGCTTCCACCAGTTCCGCGTCACAGCGTTTCCAACTTTTCTTGAAACGGAGAGGCCTAATCGAGCGAACGGGAAATCGTTGGGGAGCCCATAAACGATCAGCAAGCTATCTGCCACACTATTGCGTCGCTCGTACACGCGCGCAAACTCGACTTGCCTGCGAAGATGTTGGTGCTTGCGAAATCGCTCGTCCATCGCACTACCACACGAGCGTTGCGCGCGGTTCCGTCGTCGTCCGCTTGTCGATCTTCTTGATCAGCTCTAAGGACTCGCTGTCCAAGTCAGTCGGTAGGACGATTTGGATTTCTGCAAGCAGATCACCCGTTCCGCTTTTGGCAGGAACACCGCAGCCTTTGACGCGAAGCCGCTTTCCAGTGGACGTGCCCGCCGGAACTTTCAGACTGATCGTGCCTTTGGGACAGGGGACGTCGATGGTCGCGCCGAGCGCCGCCTCCGCGAGCGAAACCGGGACTTTCACGACTAAGTCGTTTCCAGTTCGTTGGTAGTTCGGATGGCCGGCGACTTTGACCGTAATCAAGATATCGCCCGGCGTTCCGCCTTGCATCGGTTCGCCCTGTCCACGCAGCCGGATCTTCTTGCCGTCTTCGATGCCGGGTGGAATCTTGACGTTGATCGTTTCGACTTTGCCGTTGCTTCGCCGAACGCTGATCTGCGCTTCGCCGCCCGAAATAGCCGTTCGAAACGCAACTTCCAAACGATGTTCTATGTCGGCGCCTCGCCGAGGTCTCTGCCGAGTGGCTCGACTGCGAGCGCCACCGCCTGGTGCTGCTCCGCCAGTAAATTGTCGAAAGAAATCCGAGAATCCACCACCGCCGGCTCCGCCACCGCCGAATAGATCCGAAAGATCTACGTCCTGAAAACCAGCTCCTCCGCCACCACCAGTGGAACGCCACTGCGGGCCTGCTTGGGCGTTTTCAAAGTCGCTTCCAAATTGCTCATACATCTGCCGCTTTTTGGGATCACTGAGCACTTCGTAGGCTTTTTGAATCTTCTGAAACTTTTCCTTCGCCGTCTTGTCGTCCGGATTCAGGTCCGGGTGATATTTGCGCGCGAGTTCGCGATAAGATTTTTGAATTTCCTCAGCGGACGCACCGCGAGATAGCCCTAAAGTCCGATAATAATCTTCTGCCATGCGGCCATTGTACGCTCGGGCCATCGCAAGCATCAAGGTTAGGATTTACGGCCGATAAACGGCAAAGCCGAGTCGTGCCGGAAGTTTACGCCAGCCCATTTCCAAGATGCTACGATTGACAAGCGGTCAGTCTGGTTAGTGCATGCCGGAAAGTGTAACGGATGTTCGGGCTGGCAATTCCGGCAGCGACTACAACGCTGAAGCTCTCTTTGGAGAACCGATTGCGGCGACACTCATCCAAAATCCGAACTTGCCTGAGTCTGGTGATGCTGCTGATTGCTGCGCGGAACGCACTTCCACAAGGGACGGGCGAACTGGAACTTCGTGTCGTCGACGCAGATACGAAAGAGCCGATCGCGGTACGCATGCAACTGCGAAATCGGCGCGGTGTTCTGATCACTCCGAGTGCGGCGACTAAGATCGGTCGGCAGTTCTGTTTCGATGGCGAGATCCTGTTGCAACTTTCGGTAGGCCAGTACACCTTCACGATGGAGCGAGGCCCCGAGTATCGCACTCGCACGGGCAGTTTCGAAATTAGCCGAAGCGCCGAAGACAACAAAACGGTTGAGATGCTGCGCTTCGTCGACATGGCCAATGAGGGCTGGTACTCCGGCGACTTGGACGTGGATCATCCCGCGAAGCAACTGAAACTCTTCATGTTGGCCGAAGATCTTCGCATCGCGGCGGCGCGAGGTTGGCCGGAAACTCGCGACACCCAGCAGACGCCGGACGTTGCTCCGCTCGGGAACCAGGGATTCTGTGCACATGACGTTGCCGCGGACGATCGACAAATCGGACGCGTCAACTTTTGCCTGCTGAAGTCGGTGATTCCGGTCACTCGCGATGCGGATGACACGGAGTCGCCGTTCTCGTTCATGCGGTACGCCAAGCAGCAACAGGCTCACGTGGACCTGACCACGCTGACGCACGCTGACTTGCCAACGTGGATCGCAAGCCAACAGCTGCACTCGGTTGGCCTGCTCAATTCAAACGTTCGACATCCGCTGGCCACAGCCGCAAGCACGATCGGACGCGTTCCAGATCGGACGATTTACGCGCCGCCGCTCGGTGACGGTCGCTGGGCCGTGACGTCGTACTACGAGT
>JAGQPC010001071.1 GCA_020426925.1 Planctomycetales bacterium
CATCGCCCGAGTTCAAATCAGGCCGGGAACCGTTTTGACAAAAGAACACTTTACGGTCACCGAGCGCTTTCACCAAAATCCCAACGCGCTTCATTCGACGAAAGACGTCATCGGCATGGAAGCTTCTCGCGTCATCCGGCCGGGGCAGCTGATTGATAGTTCGTCCGTCCGCACTTCCAAAGCTGGTGGGGCAAACCCAGTCGTCGTCCGCCGACGCGGAATCGTTCGATTAGTGGCAAGAAAACGAGGTCTCACTGTTACGATTCCAAAAGCCGAAGCATTGGACGATGGCGCGGTCGGCGACGTCATTCGAGTTCGAAACCTGCAGTCTCGCGAAATCATCTCGGGACAAGTAGAGAGTTCGAACACGGTCACGATTCCCCTTTAGGTCACTGAACGCATGAGATTCCCGCTAGTTATTTTGACACTTGTCGCCGCTGCGATCCTCCCGAATTTCGCGAACGCGCAATACAAAAGCCGAGGCGCGTCGCTATGGCAACGGCGCAATCCGCAGCACGTTTACTATTTTCGAGACACGTCGGCACGATCCGTAGGTGACCTGCTGACAATTCTGATTCAAGAATCGACCGACGTCGGCAATCGAGACCAACGGGGCATGGCGAAAGCAACCGACGCGAATTTCGCGTTTGACACGGCGGCAGCGAGTTCCGGTGGAGGCAGCGCGTCTGCAAACTTCGACATCGGTGCTAACTCCGATCGATCGTACGACGGCAGCGCCAGTTATTCTGTCGAACGAGACTTCACTGCTCGCATGACAGTTCGAGTTGTCGCCTTGACTACCAGCGGCGACCTGGTCATCGCAGGAACACGAAAACAGATGGTCGGCGGCGAAATGCGCACCTTGAGTATTACCGGCATCGTTCGAGCAATGGACATCGGGCCCGGCAACACCGTTCGCTCGCAGTATGTCGCAGACCTGAAAATGTGTTACGACGGCGATGGCCCAGAATCGCATTTCACGAACCAAAATTGGGGCGGTCGCATCTTCAATAAGATCTGGCCGTTTTAGGAAACCATTCGCATGGATGCAAAGCTTCAATTCGCGGGGTTACGCCAACGTGCCATCGCGACTCTTCGACTAACGATGATCGGCGTCGTACTATTTGCAGCGTCGCACGTTTCCGCCGACGTTCGCATCAAGGACATCACGTCTGTTGATGGCCAAGTGCAACACACTCTCACTGGCGTTGGCTTGGTAACTGGTTTGGCCGGTACGGGCGGCACGAATCCTCAGACTCGCCAATTCGTCGCGAACTTTCTTCAGCGCGTCGGCAATCGGATGGATCCGGTTACGCGAGAACTGCTGGAAAACAATACCCGCCTAAAGACGGACAATGTCGCTGTGGTTGCTGTGACCGCGCGAGTTCCAGAATACGACGCAATCACGGGTAAAGTGTTTGACGTTACCGTTTCGACAGTCGACGATGCTGAAAACCTTGCGGGCGGCGTACTGATGCCAACACCTCTGTTCGCGGTAGACGGAAATGTGTACGCCACGGCAACTGGGCCGGTTTCAACCGGAGGGTTCGCGGCAGGAGGTACCGCGGCAAGTGCCGTAAAGAACCATCCAACATCAGGAATCGTTCCGGGTGGTGGGAACATGCATGAGACGATTTGCGAACCACGCGAATCTCAACTGACGAAGTACCGGCTGAGTCTACGCAATCCCGATTTGGAGACCGCGAAACGCATTGTCGACGCAATCAACAACATCGCAAAACGTTCAGCCAAAGTGATCACACCTGCCTTGGTCGAAGTTCGCATTCCGCTTGGCACCGCAAAATCGACAGCGGATTTCATGACGGACGTCGATCAACTGCGGGTAGCACCTGACACGGAAGCAGTCGTCGTCATCAACGAGCGAACAGGTACTGTCGTATTTGGTGAAAACGTCAAGATTTCAAAAGTCGCGATCACGCACGCGAACCTGACGGTCGTTACCAGCGAAAACCCAGAGGTCTCTCAGCCTGAAGCACTTTCGGGCGGCGAAACAACAGTCGTCCCTCGCACCAGTCTTGAAGTGCAGGAGGGCGACAAAGCGATCCAGCTTGTCGAAGAAACAACCAGCGTCGGTGATCTCGTGACCGCACTCAACGCGTTGGGCGTTACGCCTCGCGACTTGAGCTCGATCTTCCAGCAGCTCAAGGCCGCCAACGCGCTTCATGCAAGACTCGAATTCAGGTAGTCAAAAGGAGTTCTGTGATGAATCTAGGGGGAGTTGGTTTGCCAACAATGCAGGCGGACTTGTCGGCAATTTCGGCGGACCGCGTTGAGCAAGAAGGCTTGAGTGATTCGAGCGGCGACGTCGCGACTCATTTCGAAGCCGTTTTCATGTCGATGATGCTGAAGGAAATGCGAGCAACATTGTCCGATGGACTTTTCGGACAAGAAGGCTCTGATACGTTCGGCGCGTTGTTTGATTTGCATTTAGGGCAGCACTTGGCCGACAGCGGCGGAATTGGCTTGCGCGAGATGGTCGCAGCCGCCTACGCTAAAAATGATGTCACGAAACAAGAAGCCGCAGGGCTTGCTGCCGCCGCGCTGGATACTGCGAAACTATAGGAAGGATACCATGCAACCAACAACATTGCTGGCCAAAGAATGCCTCGAGTGTCTGAATGACGAGCATACGTTTTTAGACAAGCTGTGTGCCTCGCTTGAAGAGATTCGCCAATCGCTGCTGCAGCGGGAGCTTGCTCCGCTGGGAGAAGTGCTCGCGACAATTCCGACGACTCCGCCCGCGCCACTGAGCAATCGTTACCGGCAGATCCGACGAAAGCTCGCAGAAGTCGAAACGATGGAAGCCGACCAGGTGACGCTTGATCACTTGGCGAAGTTCGTACATCGCGAGCTTCAGTTCGACGTTTGGCAATCGATCCGAGATCTGCGAAAAAAACGCCGCAAAGCGGCGCTCATGAACCGGTCAAACTTGGCAGTTGCTGCAGTGCTTTCGCGGTTCGTCGATCGATTCTTTCTGCACGCAGCGGGAACACGGTCGAGCTCGACTTATCAAAAAGACGGCGTGGTCGTCGTCAATCCACCGGGCAACCAAATCGAACGATCTGCATAGTGCGTTCGAATTACACACCACCTTACAACTCGTCGACAAGAGAGTTTCGACCATGGGTGCAATTGACACCGCCTTATCCGCGCTCCGTGCCAATCAGATGGCAATGGAAATTGTCGGAAACAACATCGCCAACACGAACACTCCGAACTTCCATCGCCAAGAAGCGCGTTTCGAAACGAACAACTCGGTAAACTTGTCGGGGTTTCAGGTCGGGCAAGGCGTCAAAATTGCGTACATCCATCGGTCGTATGATTTTGCGACAGAAGAAGCGATTCTGCTCAATATCGCCGACCTGAATGCTATTCAAACTCAACTGAGCACCGCGG
>JAGQPC010001072.1 GCA_020426925.1 Planctomycetales bacterium
AATATCATCTTTTTTTTTTTTTTTTTGGTTGGATTTCGGAAACAATACACCGACCGAAATTGCGATCAGCGTAATCGCTCAACTCATCAAAGTTCGGGATGCGATGCCGAACGGCTGAACCGCACGCGACGAAGCAGGTCGCACACGACACATCATGATCACAACCAACAGAACGCAATCGATTCAGTTCAGTGCTGTGTCTATGTTGTGCTCGATCGCGATCCTCTTGTCGGGCACGAAAGCAGAAGAGTCTCGTTCGCCCAACGTCGCGCTGTTCATGCCCGAGTATCAGACGTATCGCGACCAGCTTGAGCTTCAAGGCGTCAGCCTTACCCGAGAATCGTTGTCGCAATATCTTCAACGTACTCCGGGCGCAACAGACGAAGAACGCAGGCTGTTTCGTGAACTCGTGCAGGATCTTGGCGACGACGACTTTCGCACTCGGGAAAAAGCGTCGCGAAAGCTGCTGGCAGTTCGAGCCGAATTTGAAGACCAACTTCAACGGCTTGCTAAGGACCACGACGACCTGGAAGTTCGGATCCGCGCCGACGATGCTCTTAGGGCGCTTTCTCGACTGCGAAGTATTCGACCCATCAGCGCCTTGTTCGTCATAGCACGCGACTGCATTCCTGGATTGACGTCAGAAGTACTAAACATCCTGGACAACGATGAACGCGAGTTCGCACTCATTGCAGCTCGACTCGCATTAGTCTCGACAGTCACAAACGCCGATGCGTCACTGCTAATAGATCACATCGAGCAGTCGAAATCGAGTTTTGCGCAAGCGTCGTGCGCTGCCGCTCTTGGTATGCTTGATGGTTCGAATGTCGACGATCGGCTGATATCGTTGACGACGCACGATTCCGATCACGTCAAGTTTTGGGCTGCTCGCGCTTTGGCGATCCGCGGCGACGCAAGTTCTTTGGAAATTCTGGTGGACCTGCTGGAATCGCCAGAATACGAAGTCCGTTTTCGAGTCGCCGAACTGCTGCGAGACTGGCAGCAACAGTGTTTCGACTATCGCGCGTACGCTGAAAATCGTGACGCGGCTGTCAAACGCTGGCGGACTCACATCGCGAGTAACTCGGCAATTCGTACGCCGTATCGTCCGTCTGGACCAAAGGGACGCGTGCTCGTTGCAAACGAGTCTGCTGCGGTCGAGCTAGGAAGCGATGGCAACACGGTGCATCGTCAATCGGGATTCTCTTTGGTCCGCGACGCGTCTGTGTTTGAGTCCGGGCGATTTCTATTCTCCGACATGCGCGAGCAAACGGTTTTTGAGTTCGATCCGAAATGGCGACTTGCGGCCATCGACAAGTCGCGAAGCATCGAACCGAATTTCGTTCGGCGGTTGGCAAACGGCACAACCGTTGTGGCGAACAAGACGAAAATGCAGTTTTGGGGTGAGTCAAAAAACGACGTTAAGATCGCGTTTTCAAACATCCGCTGCATGGCAACGATCGGAAACGGCACGATCATCGGCGGCTACAACAAAATCGCCGAGATCGATACCAGCAGCAAAATCGTGTGGGATATGCCTCTGGAATACTCGCCGAGATCAGTCGAGTTTTTGGAAGACGGTCGCTTGCTGGTTGTCGATTTCAAGCAAGTGTGCATCTACGAACCAAACAATCCACAGCCGATCCTTCGATGCGACAATTCAGGCACGATTACCGCATCCGGGTTGGCGTCAGGGAATCTCGTTCTGTCCGACGAGATGGGACTCAAAGTCGTCTGCCGTAACAATCGAATACTCTGGCAGCAGCCACAGCAGCAGTTTGTTCGCGCGAAAGTGATTGCTTTTTAACGTGGCGTAAGCTTCCAGCTTGCGGTCGTTGTTTTTCGCGTCTCTCCGTTCAGCAGTGACCTCGGCAGCGATTTTTCGCAGCCTGGACTTTCAGCTCAGTTCCGTTCGCAAGCTAGAAGCTTACGCCACTTATTCGGCCGACTCCGAATCTGCCAAGATCGCTTTGATCTCGCCCGCGATGACGACATCGCGCCAAAAGCTGTTTGGTTTGTCGTTCAAGCTATGTAGATCAACCAGCTTCATTCGTCCTGTTAGTTTGCATTCTGGCCAAGCTAACTCAATTTGATTTGCTTCGCTTGCGCGCAGTTCCTCTAGCACCAGCTTCCTCGCTTCGAGCATCTCTCGAAGCGTGTCTTTCAACGGTCCATCTCCAAACGCCCTTTTGCGTAACGTGCAAAGTGTTGCAAACATTGGTGTTGTGTCGTGGCTCGAATTCGCCTTCAATCTGATGCGAGGATCGTATACGCGAGCTGCGGCTATTATGTTGGGCAATCGCACAGTTGGGTGATCACTTGTCGCGCTGAGTTCCCGCAAACGCTCGTTCAGTAGATTCGCAACGTCTTCATCAAGCTCTCCAGGCGGAGTGAATCTTTCCAGATTACTGCATGCTCTGCAGTATGTTGTGTCACCGCTGTCACTATCACCGATGACTTTTTTCATTTCCGCCAGAATGCGGTCGACCAGCGGCTTTGGCAAATCTTGATCTCTACTGCGCATGTCTCTCTGAACTGCGTCCCACTCGACCTGGCACCAAAACTCAGTTGCAGAGAGCGTTTTGGAAGTCGCGAGAATCTCAGCGGCCTTATTTCGATACGCGTCGGTTTGCGTCATCGTGATTGTGACCAAATACTTAGCAATCGTTGTCTGAAGTTTAGGAACGTCGACCAGCGTACCTACATCGTCCAACAGCGCAATGTAATGATCTGCCCTCAGCGATTCGACAATACGTCGGGCCGTTTGTGATTCGCCATTTCCCACGAGTTTTCCAAATTCTTCGCGAAATCGCTGCGTCGGTAGGATGCTAAACAACGTCTCTACGGCCGACTCATCGTATGACCTCCCGTTTACTTGGACTCTTTCACCGTCAATGTCATCCAACGTGTCGATGATCACGGCAGCAATGCGTTCGCGGTTTTCATCGTTTGCGAGCGCTTTCAGCCCAGCGAATGCTGTCGAAAGCTGCACGCTCTCGCGCTCCCAACGAATCGTATCGAGACATTCCGTCAGCGTTTTGCCGTTGTATCGAACTTCGCGTGGGGAAGGTGCGGACGGCTCGGCGGGAAGTGTGATTTGCGGTGACGACGGTGCTGCAGGAGTTGCAGGCACTTGCGGGTTAGAACCGATGCTTTCCAATTGATCGCTGAATTGGTCGAGTATATTCTGAGCTGCACGAGCGACAGCAACGTCATACCAAAACTTCGGACGCTGCGATTTTGCAGCCTGCGTTAATTCAATGAGGCGAGTTCGCGAAGTCGTCTGCGATCGACTCGACTTGGCGGCAGTTGCTACCACCTTCGGATGCGGCCAGCCGACCTGGATTTTTATCTCTTGCCAATCGGCGATTTCTTTAGTGGCTTCGGACCGTGATTGTGCTAACTCTTGTACTCGGAGCAAAAGTGCATCGGGGATCGGACGCTGAATCCCGTAGATGTATTCCAGGAGAGCAATGAGTGGTGTAAGTCCTCTCGACGGACCCTTTGATCCAAATGAAATGTGACTGAAACGCTTCGGCGCGAAGTTCCGCAACAGGTAAGGAGTTCCTAACCTAACATCACGCGGCAGATCCACGAACTTGCCCGTGTCGTTGGCGACTGCCGCATCAAACACGACCACCATATTGTCCATCACCGAATCGGTTATCAAGCGAGAATTTGGAAAACTTGAAAGCAAGCGTAACGCCATACAGAAGTGCTCGCCGAAATGTTGTTTTCTGATTTCTTCAATTGACTCAGTTACAATTCGATCAACGAGCGGTTGTGGAAACTCAAGATCGTTATTGAACCTGCCCCAATCGCGAGAAAACCAAATCGTCGAATCTAATGCCAGATTGTGAGCCAGCTGCACTGCTACAGTTGATGAGTTCTGCGGGTTCGATAGTTGATTGGCTAAAACGTTGGCTACATCGCGAAACGTCTTTTCGTGCAGCTTCTTCATCTCGGGCGTCAGCTGCACGCTAATTGCCATCAGCAGTTCCGGTTCCCATGTCTTTATCGATCGAGCTAGGCGACTGACCAATTCCCAATTGGAACCTGTAAGCATCGGCATGATTGTCTCGTAGAATGCAGCTTGCGGCAGCACGCTTCGCAGCGTCGCGATTGTCCAATCGTCGATGAATTCAGCGTCGGCGCGACTTGTGTCCAGATGCAACAGCAGACCGATAAGCTCGTTTTTGATTTGCTCGCGATTGTTGTTCGAACTGAGTTTTGCGATGCCCTCGAATGCGAGCGTAAGTCGTTTGGGATCGCGTTCAACTTTCACCGTACGCAGACATTCATCGAGTGTCATGCCGTTGTAAACGGGACCGCTTGACGCGCCTTTTTTCGTAGCTACTGCAGTCGGATCGCCACTGGTCTCGACCGAAGCGATCCGAGCGACAACCGTTTCGCCTCGTTTTAGGACGAATTCATTGCGATCGATCGAAAGGTTGTCGGAACCGGCTGCGATGGAGATTTCGTATTTGTCAGCAAAAAGTTTCGTCGATTGTGTTCCGGGCAGCACGTCGATTTGCTTAACGGCCTTCCCGTCCTTTCGCACGCTGACCGTCACTTCCGCGTCCGATTCAATGACCAACTGACCTCGATTCAAATTGACTGTGACAATAAACGCGTAGGCCAGCCCGCAAATCAGGCCCGCAGCGACCAACGTTTTCCAAATCCAACTAGTTCGAGACGGCGGATTTGTAGATTGGCGTGCAGGCGAAACGGACGAGTTCGGCGGCCAAGTAACATCAATCGGTGCGCGGTTCGCAATGACGGTATCGAGCTCGCTGGTCATCGTCTTCAGTTGATCGGCATTGCACAATGGAGCGATCGCTTCGGCAACATGCGCCGCCGACGCTGGGCGCTGAGTCCGATCGTGTGACAACAGCGACATCACGAATGTGCTCAGTTCTTCGGTAACATCTGGCCGAATAGCAGACAGCGACGCTGGCGGTTCGGTCGCGATCAAACGCAACTTTTCCAGCGGTGACAAATTCGGAGTCGCTGCATGAGGCGGACGGCCAGCCAGCAAACAATACAACGTCGCACCCAGCGAATAGATGTCTGCTCGATGATCGACCGATCCCGACGCATCCGCCTGCTCCGGAGCCATGTAGTCCAGCGTTCCGAGCAATTGCCCGACGGTAGTCAGATCACCGTTTGGCAAACATCCGGCTACGTTCTGCGCCAGCCCGAAATCCAAAATTCGGAGTCGGCTTGATTTGTCGAGCATCAGATTACTCGGCTTGATATCGCGATGCACGACTCCTTGTCGATGAGCGTACTCTAATCCGACCGCAGCCTGTCGGATGATTTCTGCCGCACACCCGATTTCGAATGGCCCGTTGTGCTTGAGTAAGCAGCCGATGTCGACACCATCGACCAAGTCCATCACGAGGTACGACACTCCGTTCTCCTCGCCCGCGTCGGTCGCTTGAACAATCGCTTCGTGTTGAAGTTGTCCTGCGGTAGCAACCTCGTGCTCGAATCGTTCGATCGAGGACAGTCCATTCGGCACGCCGGAAGGCAGAACTTTGATAGCGAAATCTTTCCCGAGCTTCGAATGATTCGCACGAAACACGATTCCCATACCGCCGCGTCCGATCGGTTCGATCAGCTCGTAGACTCCCAGCCAACGATCGGGAACGACGACATCCAATGATTTGCGATGGTCAGTTGACGATCGTGACGCGGGAAGACGCTTAATCGATTGCACGACGTCCTGAAGATGCTGCGTGCCCTCGGCTTCCGGCAACGGTTCAGCCGTTTTCAAAGTACCGAGCGAATTCAACACCGAATCGGGATGCGATTGAGTCTCCAGCTCGACGCGTTCCAGATTCCGCTCGCACGTTTCGCAACCATCGATATGTTGCTCGATCCGATCAGACAGTTCGTCATCCGTGCTTCCGCACAGATACATCCGCAAAGTCAAATCGTCAAAACAGACGTTCGTTTCGGTGTCAACTGCAGGATGTTGTGCCATGAGATTCGGTCCGTTGTGTTGGAATCGTTTGTGTTGCTCTGTAGACTTAGTGGACAGTTGAAATCGTAAGCCGAGATGAAAGCGTTGCGATTGCACGGTTTCGTAACCCGAGACGTCAGTGAGGGACAGTCGGCCTCGATGGCGTCCTTCCCTCACGCGTCGGGTTACTAGAATAACGATTCGAGTGTGACACGTCTTTTTTCCGGCATATAACAAAATGTCTTCAACCAGCGAAAAAAGCTCAAAAACGTCGAAGAGCCTGATTCAACGTGCGGCGCAGAATGAACCGTATGCGTGGGAGCAGTTTGTCGATTTGTACGCTCCGCTGGTTCACACGTGGATCAGCCAGCGAAGAATCGAACCGAATGCCGCGGCGGACATTGTGCAGGACGTGTTCTCGTCCGTTCACCGATCGCTTGCCAGATTCTCGCACAGTGGTGGAACGTTCCGCGGTTGGCTGTGGACGATCACCCGAAACAAGATTCTGGATCACGCTCGCCGAGAATCGAAGCAACCGCACGCAACGGGTGGAAGCACCGCGATGTGTGCAATTGGAAACTTGATAGACGAAAGCGAACTTCCAGAAACAGAACCAACATCGGACCATCAGCATGCGGAACTGATTCACCGAGCGGTCGCGCAAGTGCAAGGCGAATTCGCGCCCAAAACTTGGCAAGCTTTCTGGCGAACTACTGTCGATGGAATTCGAACTGACGTCGTCGCCGAAGAACTTACTATGACGCCGGTTGCGGTGAGGCAATCGAAGAGTCGCGTGCTGAGGCGACTGCGACGTCAGCTAGGCGATTGATGCGCGACGTAATCGTGCTGTGAAATAAGAAAAAACATAATGACAAATTGCAAGGTAACGCGTGTCACAGTTGTGCTGTTGTTCGCAATGCACGCGCAAGTGTTGCGGGCAGAAGATAAGCCAACACTTGCCGAACTCAAGTCGCAAGGTGCACGACAATCCAGATACGTGCAACAGCATCCCGCCTCAAACACAACCGCTGTTCCCAAACCGCGTCTCGATGAATTTCAGAAGAGCATCAAACCGGTATTGGAAGCATCCTGTGTTCAGTGTCACGGTCCAGACACGCAAGAAGGCAACATTCGCATCGACACTTTAGATCCTGATCTGTTTCACGGAAATGATGTGAATTGGTGGCTGGAGGTTTTCGCGGTTTTGAACAATGGCGAGATGCCACCACCGGACGACGCGGAACTTTCCGACACGGATCGCACGGCGGTCGTCGAATGGCTGTCGAACGAATTGCAGCTTGCATCTAAAGTGCGGCGTGCCGAGCAGGGCCATTCCTCGTTTCGACGGATGACTCGCTACGAATACAACTACGCGTTGCAAGATCTGCTCGGGCTGCCGTTTAACTTTGCGAAGGATTTGCCGCCTGATCCGACGTCCGAAGATGGCTTCCGAAACAGCTCCGAGACACTTCACATGTCGGCGACACAGTTCGCCACTTACCGCGAATCAGCTCGCGATGTACTGCTGCGAGCCACAGTCAAAGGCGACCAACCGGCGCCTTTGTATTGGGGCGTTTCGATGCAGGACGCGGCTGCCGATACGTGGAAACGTCAAGACAAAGATGAAAACGAAATCAAGGAAAAACACAAGGACGATCCTGAGCAGCTGCAAAAAGAACTGGACCGACATGCGAAACGAATCCACGGTTCGCCGGGCGGAACGCACTACAAGCAATTGACAACTGGCCGCGCAGGGCGAGTTCATTGGAGCTACGGCGGAGCACAATACGCGTGGGCGGCATCGACCGAACGATCTGACGTTCCCGACGAATTCGATCATGTCGCGATCATCCCGCCTCGGCAGAAACTGATCGTGGAACTTGGCGATCGAATTCCTGACCGAGGAACATTGCGAGTTCGCGTGCGAGCATCCAGCATGTCGACCGAAGACGAACGGCTCCCAAGCATGCAGCTGGAATTTGGCTGGCAGGCAAGCAACGACTCAGCCGCGTCTGTCCGCATTAGCGAGAAAGATGTCGTCGTCGATGCCAGTCCAAGCGAACCGCGATTTTGTCAGTGGGACATTCCGCTAAGTGAAATCTATCCGCGAAACCTCGTTCGCAACATCAACAAACTGGGCGACCTCCCGAGTCCGTCTGAATTCATTAAGATCGTAAATTCCTCTGATTCCCACGGCACGATTCAGCTCGACTACGTTGAAGTCATCGCTCCCGTATACGATAGCTGGCCTCCGCCGTCCCACACGCAAATCTTTGTCGATAGTGAAAACAAGACGGACGAAAAACTGTACGCGCGAGAGATCCTGACGAGTTTTTTAACAAAGGCGTGGCGACGAAACATCTCCGGTGAGGAGGTCACGCAAAAGCTGGCGATGTTTGAGCGAGTTCGTCCCGAGTGTCAGGATTTTCAGGATGCGATGATTGAAGTCTTATCGACTTCGCTAGCGTCACCACATTTTCTGTACGTCGCAAAAAACTCGGCGGATGAAACGCTCGACGATTATGAACTTGCAACGCGTCTTTCGATGCTTTTGTGGTGCAGCATTCCGGATGAGGCGTTGCTCAAACGAGCAGCCAAAGGCGACTTGCACGACAAGGACGTTTTGAAAAGCGAAGTCAGCCGCATGGTAAGCGACTCTCGTTCGCATCGGTTTTCACAGCACTTCGTTCGGCAGTGGCTGGGCATGGATTTGCTCGATTATCTGGACGTCGACCGCAAAGTCTATCCTCGCTTCGATCCCGCATTGAAAGAGGCGATGCAGGCGGAACCGGTCGAATTCTTTCAAGAGATGCTGACGAACAATCACAGCGTGCTCGATTTCTTGCACGCAGATTACACGGTCGCGAACGAACGGCTCGCACGCCACTACGGATTCGATGGTGTTCACGGAAATCATTTTCGTCGAGTCACAATGGGACTGGAACATAGTCGTGGCGGCCTGTTGACTCAGCCTGGATTGCTCGCGATGAACTCGGATGGCAAAGATTCACATCCGCTGAAGCGAGGCATTTGGTTGCTCGAACGGTTGCTAAATGATCCTCCTCCGCCACCCCCGCCCGCCGTGCCCAAAATCGACCTTGCCGATCCGGAGATAGCGAAGTTAACCTTAAAGCAGCGGATGGAAGATCACCGCAATCAAGCCGCCTGCATGTCGTGTCATTCAAAAATCGATCCCTGGGGAATTGCGTTCGAGAACTTCGATGCCGTCGGACGCTTCCGAATGATGGCGCAAGGGCAACCTGTCGACGCGACGAGCGAACTGTTCAATGGTCAAAAGCTGAACGGGATGGACGGCTTGAAGCGGTTTCTCCTGATGCATCGGCAAGACCAGTTTGTACGAGCACTTGTACACAAAATGACAACCTTCGCGCTGGGGCGACCGCTCACATTTGGCGACCGAGCGAGCATTGACCAGATCACTGCTAAAGTTCGCACCGAGGGTGACGGACTTGCTACAATGATCGAGCAAATTGTGACCAGCGATTTGTTCAGCGCGAGATAGATGAACGATTTAGTCGAACACGAGTCGAAGGAGAATCGAATGCAAGACCCACTCGGATCACTAGATCGTCGACGGTTTCTTCGTGGCACTAGAATCGCGTTGGCTCTGCCTTGGTTCGAATCGTTTGCCAATTGTGCGCGTGCGGAAGAGGCGGCTGAGCAGCGAAGGCGGCTCGCTTGTTTTTACATGCCTGACGGCGTGCCGATGCCACTGGCGGATGACCCAGCGTACAAAGACTGGGCTTGGTTTCCGCATGGAAACGGCGAAGAGTTCACGTTTACAAAATGTCTTGAGCCGCTCGAACCGCTGCGCGATGAGGTGACGGTGCTGTCGGGATTTTCTCATCCAGCGGTTCGAAGCGTGCACGGTCATTCGAACGCCGATCAGTTTCTAACGGGAGCCGCAACGGGTGCATCTGGCGACTATCAAAACTCGATTTCGCTGGACCAAGAGTTTGCCGATCACGTTGGTCACCAGACTCGGTTTTCGTCATTGGTGATGTCGACCGATGGCGGCACGGGAACGCCGCGAGGTGCGCACACACTGTCGTTCAATCGCAGCGGTCGAGCCATACCCGCCGAACACCGACCAAAGCGCATTTTTGACATGTTGTTTGTGAAAAGCGATGGCGATGCGTCGCGCCGTTTGTCGTTGAGCAAGAGTGCTTTGGACGATTTACTCGCGGATGCCACTTTACTGCGGAAGACTTTGTCTGCCGCTGATCAAGCGTCGCTGGACGAGTATCTTCAATCGGTTCGCGATACAGAGGTCAAAGTTGAAAAGGCAAAGCGATGGATGAACATTCCGTTGCCCAAAGTTGATGTCGATCACCTGACGCTGGACATTACTCCGGAGGATCCTCGCGTATATTTGCAGACAATGTTCGAGTTGATCTACCTTGCGTTCAAGACAGACTCGACACGCGTCGCAGCGTACCAGATCGGACGAGAAAATGGCGTGGGCGTGAGCGATTACCTGGCTCGCGCGGTTGGGTTTAATCTGACTCATCAACTTTCCCACAACACGAAGGAGCCAGGAGGGTGGAAGAACTTCGGCACGTATTGTCGCTTTTTATCCGAACAATTCGGTGGCTTCGTGAACAAGTTGAAAGCGACACCAGAACCCGGTTCCGGCGGGAATATGTTGGACAATACATTGTTGTTATTTGGCTCCGCGTCGAGTGCGTTTCATTTATCGCGGAACTATCCGTTGATCCTCGCCGGCGGAAAAAGCATGGGCTTTCGGCACGGGCAGTATCTCAACAACGCCGGCGACAATCCTCAAGGAGGCGCATGGACTGGCGGCCGCGAACCCTGGCAACGCGAGGTCGCGCACGAAGACGTTCCGCTATCGAATCTGTTTGTCACGATGCTGCAGAGGTTGGGCGTCGAAACGGAAACGTTCGCCGACAGCACGGGCACAATCGACAACGTGTGAACTTAGTGATGCAGCGGAATTGCACGGGGTTGACGGCCAGTCGTGAATCGCTCAACCTGCTGCGATGGCATACCTGATTGGCACGGATGAAGCTGGCTACGGCCCGAACCTTGGACCGCTCTTGGTTTCTGCAACGGTTTGGAAAGTTCCCGACCGAACTTGTGATCTTCACGACGAATTGCGAAATGTCGTTTCTAAAACGCCGCCGCCAGCGAGCAAACAATCGCGACCGTCAATCACCATCGCCGATTCTAAACTGCTGTACAAACCAAAAGGCGGACTCGGCGGATTAGAGCTGCCCCTCTTTGCTACATTGCCTGTCGGTGGGCAGTCCAATCCTCCGCGAACGTGGCGAGATTGTTGGCGAGTGCTAACCGCCGACCATTGCGAAGAAATTGATCGTCTTCTTTGGTATCGAGATTTCGATTGTCCACTGCCAATCGATTCTGATCCGGAGAAAACCACAGACGCTCGCGAATGTTTTCTCCGCGAAACACGCAGTCGTTCGATCGAACTGCAAACTGTGCGATCGGTTGCCGTGTTTCCGAGTCGGTTTAATCAGCTGGTCAACGAATACGATTCAAAAGGTACGGCGCTTTCGAATGTAACACTCGATCTTGTCGCGAACCTCATTCAGGAATTGCCAGATGAACCGATAGATGTCGTCTGTGACAAACATGGCGGACGAAATTCATACGCCGGATTCTTGCAGCCGCGGTTTAGCGATCGTTTAGTTCGCGTTCATCGAGAATCGCGAGCAGAAAGTTCCTACGAAGTCGGCACAGCTGATCAACCGATCACGATCAGCTTTCGCTCCAAGGGCGAATCGTTCTTGCCGTCGGCACTGGCTTCTATTGCATCTAAATACTTGCGCGAGCTGGCCATGAAGGCATTTAACGATTTCTGGACTCGGGAAGTCCCAAATCTAAAATCGACAGCCGGGTATCCTCAGGACGCAAAGCGGTTCCGTCTGGACGTCGAATCTCATCGTCGCAAGCTAAACATCACAGAAGACGTTTTTTGGCGTGGACGTTAACGCGTTTCATTTTCGAATGACGACGAGCCAATCTTGTTGCGGATCTGTCGGCGCTGTGCCGATCGAAACGGATTTCCCAGCAACAATTGTTAGAAAAG
>JAGQPC010001073.1 GCA_020426925.1 Planctomycetales bacterium
TTGTTGTGCGCTTCGGCGTAATCGGGATCGAACTGTGTCGCTTGGCGATAGTGTTTAGTCGCGCCAACCATGTCGGATGCCGCCAACAGGACACCGAGATTATTATGCGCTTCGGCGTGTGTTGGGTTCAACTGCAACGCTGTTTCGAATTGCTCTCGAGCCTTCGCCAGGCTCCTGCCGCTCAAATAGAGCGTGCCGAGATTGTAGTGAATATCGGCAGCGTCCGGTTTGACTTCCAGCGCTTGAAGGTAGACTCGCTCCGCATCCCCAAATTGCTTTCGCTCAACGTAGACGTTTGCAAGATTATTAATTGCTTTTGCGTGCGCCGGCTCTAATTCGATAGCACGAAGATAGTGCTTCACTGCAGATTGCATATCTCCTTTCGCACGCATGGCGATGCCAAGGTTGTAAAACGCATCGGCGTCGTCCGCAGAATGTTTGAGCGCATCTTCAAAGTAGGCAATGGCTCGGTCCACTTCGTTCCGCTCAAGCAGCACGGAACCCAACCGCTTTAGCAGTTCGTTAAGTCCCGAATCACGCGCTAATTCTGCCCTGTTCTGCTCCGTGTAGTCGATCGCGTCGTCAGCAAATCCTTGTTCAATCAACGTAGCGGCGATTGGAAGTAAGCGAAGTCCTCGCGGGGCCGCATGCCAACGCCCAGTGAACGGAAGCGTCTCGCGCATGAGTTCCGGACCATCGAGCGTCAGCGTCGCGACATCTTTTCGGAGACGACCTAGGTCCATCGGACCTTTGTAGATCGCAGCCAGGTCACCGTTGTGGTCAATCAGTACGGAAGTCGGCAGCGGTAGCGGTCGATGAGGCTTAAAAAAAGCGTTGTGTACGATCTGCAGCTTGTCGACGAGCGCCGAATCAGCGAACCCGGCACCAAATGGAAAATCGATCCGCGTCAAAAGGTCCCTTGACGGCGACTCGTCAATCGTATCGTCGCTGATCAAATCGACCGACAACGCGACGACGGACACTCCAAGCTCTCGCAGCACATCCGCTTGAGTCGCGATTTCTTCCAGCTCAGCAACACACGGCTGACACCAACTCGCCCACAATGCCAACAGGACTGGCTGACCGCGATAGTCCCGAAGCGTCGCAGTGTTACCGTCAAGATCCCGGAATTGAAGACGAGGTAAAGGTACTCGTTTCTTCAGGGCGACGGGCAAGACGTTGCTGTGTGGCAGCGGTGCGTTCGCAGACGGCCTCAGGTCTAGTTGCCGATTGGCTTGGAGGACAGCAGTCGCTTGCGTCGAACCTTCAACCAGCCGATAACACCCGTCAACATTCAGTCCAGCAAAGCGGTCAACGGTGCCGCTCGGCCAGCGAACCGTAACGCTTTCGATTTGCCGACTTTGCCCTAAGCCGAAATGAACGATCTTGCTCGATTGGCCAAGAAATCCTTCGCCGGCACGCAGAGTTTTGATGAGCGTCTGCGTTGAATCGCCGTCACCAACAGTTGCCTCGACTCTTGCGCCGATTGCATCCCGATTCGAAGTAACTCCAGCCAGCTCCAATTCAAGGAAGTGATGATTTGCCGCGGTTTCGTTGCGCAAAAAGCGGATCCGAGGTCCCGAACGATTGGCAACCCAAACGTCCAAGTCACCATCGTGGTCCCAGTCGACGAGTGCCAGCGACCGTCCATCATCGACGAAATCAAATCCAGATACGGACGAAATGTTTGCGAACGATTCCGTGCCGGTATTCAGAAACGCGCAGTTACGTTCGTTGCCGCTCCAGCTCACGCCTGATTGTGCAAGTCGATCGAGCTTTCGGCCAGCGTCTTTGTAGGCCCTCGATAATTCCACGTCTTGAATACTCGTCGTCGGCGAAAACGGCACGACCTGCCGCCACCACAGACTTCACAAGTCGTCCTGAGAATCCTGCGTCAGATATCCGTTGGCGACCAATAGATCTTCGAGCCCATCGTTGTTGATGTCACAAAACAGCGATGCCCAAGCCCAGCGGCCCATGGTCACAGCGGCATCAACACTGGCATCACGAAATGCTCCGTCGCCTAGATTTCGCAGCAGCGAATTGCCTCGAGCTAATTGCTGATAAAGCGATTTTGCATCGGTCCGTAGATTAGTCATGAACTGAGGCTGAAACGTCACGCGGTTGCCGGCTGCGGAATACATGTTGCTAACGTAGACATCTATCCATCCGTCCACGTCGTAATCAGCCCACGTTGCTGACATCCCTTGATTCGCGTCGGTCGCGCCGGCGTTGGCAGCTACTTCAGTGAATTGGCCTCCGTCGTTGCGGTACAAATTGTTGTGGCCAAAATCGTTGACAACGTACAAATCCTGGTCGCCGTCGTTGTCATAGTCTTCCCACGCAGCCGCCAGACTCCACTGCCGATTGTTTTCATCCAGTCCAACCTGATCCGTGACATCGACAAACGTCCAATTGCCTTCGTTTCGATACAGCACATTCCGCCCACCGGTGTTCGAATTATGAAGAGGATCGGTTCGTCCAAGTTGAGCTAGTTCGTTCGACGAATCGGCGAAATAGTTGCACGCATACAAATCTAAATCGCCATCGTTGTCGAAGTCGGCTGCGGTCAGCGAGTACTCGCAGTCACTCGGCACACGTTGTTGAACCGTGAACTGCCCCGTTCCGTCGCCTGAAAAAATCAGCAGCAGCGTGTCTGCTAATACGGCAAGATCTTGATGGCCGTCATTATTAAAGTCGACAATCAACGAACTGTAAGACCAATCGAGGACGTCGACACCGGCCTTCGCTGAAACGTCGGTCGCCGTGCCATCGGGATTCTGCACGAACAGCCGATTTGGGAGTCCACCCGGCTGGCAAACGTAAATGTCGTCGAGACCATCTTCGTTAACGTCACCGATCGCAAGACCGATGTGACCTTCCAACAACCGAGGGCTCAAGTAACTTTCCAGCCGAGGCATCCAGTAGTTGCTACCGAAGCGCAATTGGTCTCGAAACGAATCGTTTGCTTGTAAGACCGATTCTGTGCAGTCAGAAAAAAGCACGGGCGTGTCGAGTGATTCGACTTCTTCCAGTCGTTCAATTCGCAGACTTTGTAACCGAGGCGCGTTGTCGCTTGAAGACCACATCGTATGCCACGTCGCGTTTTGCTGAATGGCTCCTGACTGCATTTGCGTTCGCGACTCAAACAATGCTTGAACGGCGACTGAATTACCCTGAGGATCAACGCGAAACACTTTTAAAGCGACTCGGACGTCCGACGATTGTGAACCTAGCGATTTGCGCAGTGCTAACAAGGCGTCCGTTGCCGACGCGGGTGGCGGCGAAATCTCGGTCTGCGTTTGCGAGTGTTTTGGAGCGGGTTCTCGCCGCACCACGATTGCGTGATCGCGGTAGACTTCGGAAAGTTCTCGATTCAATTGGCCGTCAAACGTTGCCGACGAATTGACGACACTGCTCAACTCGACGTCGCCTCCTTCAAGCAGTTTGGCGATACTCTTGAGCCGAACCGATATCTGCTCTGCCAACAGTTCGGTTGTCCAACCGTCCTTCAGTGGACTTAGAGCGTCGGACAATTCGGTCTGGCGAAGTTGCGTTTGGGGCGTGACGATTTCAGCGAGCGGAACTTCATTCGGACTGGTCGGCGTGGTGACGATTTGCTCGTCATCGCTGGCGTTGGACTTGGCGGTTGTGTCCTCAGAATCTCGGTTCACTACACGCCGAGCGATCGCGACGGTCAAAACCGTCACGACAGCGAACCCGACAAGAAACACCGTCCACCTGGCTAACGCTGGACTGGCTGCGGCCGATGGAGTCGGTGGTTCTTGGTGTCTGTACACCGGTCAATGCCCGTTCAAACCATTGATCGGAAATGCGTCCACGCGCATCCGGTGGAAATGTTTCGTGAAGTCGCTGCCTCAGCGTCACGTCGATCAACGTATCGCATCTCACAGCGTCACCGTTTTGCATTGTCCGCGAACTTGGCCGAATTATCTAGCTGTTGATTCCTGTACAATCTAGTCAAAACTGCAAAGCGACGTTGCGATTTCGAGCGACTGCGTCCTATTCGGCGAAAGGAAAATGCATGAGATGTGACCGACGCAAGCGATCGCCCAAAGTTCGGCCACACACTCGTGCGAAGTCGCTGGAATGGCTGGAACGGCGTTGTCTGCTTGCCGGGGATGTATTGATCTCGGAATTCATGGCGGCCAATGCGTCGGGCTTGGCTGACGAGGACCGAGATTTTTCCGACTGGATCGAATTAGAGAATCAAACGTCGTCCGCGATCGATTTGACAGGTTGGACCATCAGCGATGACATCGACGAATTCAACAAATGGACTTTTCCTCAAATTGAATTGCCGGCTAACGGACGTGTAATCGTATTCGCTTCGGGGAAGAATCGTCGCGAGATTGATTCCGAACTGCACGCGAACTTCAAGTTAAGCCGCGATGGCGAGTATCTGGGGCTCGGCCGTCCGGACGGAACGATCGAAGATGAGTTCAGGGACACGTATCCGGCACAGCGTTCGGACGTATCGTTTGGTCAGACGATCATTGAGGGCAAATTGATTCGCGGGTTCATGACCGACCCGACGCCTGGCGAGCAAAACGCAATCTCCTACTTCGGATTTGTCGACAACGTTCGCATTGACGTGCCAGGAGGATTCTTTGACGAGCCACTTGTCGTCAGAATCGCTTCGGACGTTTCAGATGCAACGATTCGATACACGCTGGATGGCTCCAAGCCAACGGAATCGAACGGTCTGGTCTATACCGAACCTCTGCAAGTAAGTTCAACGACGACACTTCGGGCGACTGCGTTCAAATCCGGTTTTGTACCGAGCGATACCGAGACTAGCAGTTACCTGTTCTTGAATGAGATAGTCGGGCAGACTCGTCCCGAGTCCTATCCGGAATTAACGACTGGGGACAACTACGAAGTCGATCCTGACATTGCGCAGAGCCCACAATACTACGATCGATTTCTGGCTGGACTTCGCGACATCCCGACTTTGTCTCTGGTCATGGACAAAGACGATTTCCTTGGAAGGACGGGAATCTATTCGAATCCTCTACAGCGAGGTTATCTTTGGGAACGCGCCGCGTCGGTCGAATGGATTGACCCGAAGACTAATGCAACGACACAAGTTGACGCAGGCATCAGAGTTCAAGGTGGTGCGAGCCGCAATCCTGCAATCGGCAAGCACTCGCTGAGCTTGCGTTTTCGCGACGAATACGGAGCCGACCAGTGGGAATACGACTTATTCGAGAACACGCCAGTCTCACAATTCACGACGCTTGCACTGCGAGCCGGCTCGAACAACAGTTGGGTGTCCGGCAACGCCGTCGACCGACTTCACGCTCAATCGATACGCGATCAATGGATCCGCGACTCGGTCCGAGCCATGGGCCACGTTGACGCTGGAGCGGGGCGTTTCGTTCACATTTACATCAACGGGTTGTACTGGGGCGTTTACAATCTGACCGAACGCCCCGACGCCGAACACTACGCAGCGTACTTCGGAGGTGCCCCAAGCTCTTACGATGCGTTCAATGGCAGCGAATTGATCGACGGCACTGCGAACGCTCGGCGAGAGGCTGTCGAAATCGCGGAAGCGGGAAATTGGGAAACGTTGCAAGAAGTCGTCGATATCGATCGATACATCGACTACAACATCATCAACCGATACGGCGCGAATGGGGATCTCGACGTAACTCGCAATTATCGATTGGCCGGCGGCGGACCTGATCGAGCGCCGTTCCGCATCTACCCGTGGGACTCGGAAGAAGTCCTGATCAACGGAGGCAGCACAGGAATTCCGACCGACCCGCTCGGACTTCGGCTTTACGTTGAAAAGCTCGAAGAGTATCGAGTTCGATTTGGCGATCGTTTGCAAAAGCATTTCTTCAACGACGGCGCGCTGACGGCAAATCGTTCGGCGGAACGTTGGATGGAACGTGCCGATGAACT
>JAGQPC010001074.1 GCA_020426925.1 Planctomycetales bacterium
GCCTTCACGATGTGGATGGCCGGCGGCGGCATGAAGCCAGGCATCGCCTACGGTGAAACCGACGAGCTAGGTTATTTTGCCGTGGAAAACAAGATGACCGTCCGCGACTTGCAGGCGACCATCTTGCACTTGCTGGGCTTGGATCCCTATCGATTGAGTCATAAGTTTCAAGGGCTCGATGCTCGCCTGATTGGGCCGACCGACGACCCGAAGGTTGTCCACGAGTTAGTGGCTTGAACTTCGTACTTGCTGCACCGTATCTGGCTTTCTCTTAGCGGGCGGACGCAGTTTTCGCGATCTCAGAACGCGCCTGAACTAAAGTGAACGCATCAGCAGTCCGAACTCAACGTCCACCTGACGCAACGACTGATCAGCCTCCGATGGCAACGCAAGTTTGACAACATGCCCGCTTCCTGGAGCGACATCGATTGGCGTGCCGTCTTTGTTGTGCAAGTGTGTAAGTTTGAACGAAGTATTTCCAGACGGAGTCATTAATTCGAGTTCGTCACCGACACTGAAGCGATTCTTTACGTCGACTACCAGCTCCGATCCATCGCGTCCCAACAGTTCCCCCACGAATTGTTGCTGACGCGAGACAGAGTGTCCCGTTTCATAATTCTGCAATTCAGAAATTGGCCGACGTGAATAAAATCCATCCGTGTAGCCTCGACTGGAAAGGCTGTCGAGATCACGCAAGAGTGAGGCGTCCAATTCTCGACCATCGGCAGCGTCGTCAATGGCTCTCCGATACGCTTGCGCCGTCCGAGCTACGTAAAAATAACTCTTCGTCCGGCCTTCGATTTTTAGAGACGAGAGCCCCATCTGTACAAACTCTTCCACATGTTCTACGGCTCGAAGGTCTCGCGAGTTCATGATGTATGTTCCATGTTCGTCCTCGAAAGCAGGCATGAATTCGCCTGGCCGGTTCTCTTCTTCCAACAGAAAGTACTGCTCGGTCGGCGGCGCATTGTTTGAACAGCAATCACCGTCATTGGTCGTTTCGCCGAGCACCTTCAGCTGCACGTCTCCCTGCGGAGTCTGAACTGCCTCATGAACGTCGTAGTTCCAACGACACGCGTTAGTGCATGCGCCTTGGTTCGAGTCGCGGTGATTCATGTAGCCTGATAGAAGACAGCGACCTGAATACGCAATACATAATGCACCGTGGACGAACACTTCCAATTCCATGTCCGGACATTCCTGCTGGATCTCGGCAATTTCGCTAATGGACAGTTCACGCGAGAGAATCACCCGTGTTAGTCCCTGCGACTTCCAAAACCGTACCGTGGCAAAGTTCACGGCATTTGATTGCACCGATAAGTGAATTGGCATTTCCGGCCAACGCTCACGCACCATCATGATCAATCCAGGATCCGACATGATCAGAGCGTCAGGTTGCATGTCGATGACGGGCTGCATATTTGCAATGTACGATCGCACCTTTGCGTTGTGCGGCGCAATGTTGCTGGCGATATAGAATTTCTTCCCCAGACGATGTGCCTCTGCAATCGCATCCGCCATCACTTCAAGTTTATTGAATTCGTTCTCGCGGACACGCAGGCTGTATCGAGGCTGGCCGGCATACACAGCATCGGCGCCATACGCAAACGCATATCGCATGGCCTTAAGAGTTCCCGCAGGCGAAAGCAATTCAGGACGCAAACGAAGCCCCTTTCTTAAGAGTGGTGTAAGTACCAAGTGGTTCCACATCCGACCGCAAGGAAGCAGCCAAAGGACGAGATTCCGTCACTAATGGCGTGGAAATCTTAGTACCGTGTGTTCGTTGGTACCATATCACCAAGGGGCTCTGTGTCAATTGCATGTTCAATGATCAAGAGCAGCCCATCGGCGGAGATGCGTGATGATTTTGGTCAGCCACGTCTCGATTTCGTACGCACTGCAACGAATGCAGGCCGCTTTAATCTAGCCGCTTAGCTACAACGACGATGTGCTGACC
>JAGQPC010001075.1 GCA_020426925.1 Planctomycetales bacterium
AATTCGGAGACGAATCTTGAATACACCGAAATCACCGCGCGAGTCGATGGCATGGTAACGAATCGCCTGATCGATCCGGGCGCGACACTGGCTTCGCAGTTCCAAACGCCAGAGCTTTTTTGGATCGCGCCGGACATGGAAAAAGAGATGTATGTTTACGCGTCGATCGATGAAATGGAAATCGGAGATGTCAAACGCGCCAAAGATGCCACACTACCCGTCACATTTACAGTCGACGCTTATCCCGATGATCTCTTTGAAGGGCATATCAAACAAATTCGTCTTAGTTCGACCGAACTTCAAAATGTTGTCACGTATCCCGTAGTTGTCAGCGCCGCAAATCCGGAAATGAAACTGCTGCCCGGGATGACGGCCGATTTGACATTCCTAATCGAAGAGAAAAAAGACGTTCTGCGAGTGCCAAAGGCTGCCCTGCGATTCTATCCGGAACGTCGTGATTTGGTTCACGAAGATGACCGAGACATCTTGGATGGCGCCAAGAAGCCGGACAAATCGGATCAACAGGAAGGTCGTCGCCGCCGTCGATTTGATGACGAGCAAGTTCAGGACAAGCCATCATCAACGACCGATCAAATGGAACGGCAAAAGCGGCGTCGCAATCGCCACGTGTGGATCCAAGATGGCGATTTTCTTCGCGCCATTGCTGTGACAATCGGCCTGTCCGATGACAATTACTCTGAGATCTTAGAAGGCGATCTCAAGGACGGCCAGGAACTCGTCATTGCTATCGACAAAAAGTAACAGCTCGTTATGAATTTATCGTCCACGATCACGATTGCTCTTCGCGCCATCGCCAAAAATAAAATGCGTGCTGCGCTCACCATCATCGGAATCGTGATTGGAATCGCAGCAGTCACGACCATGGTGTCGATCGGGATGAGTGCAAGACAATTGGTGCTGGGCCAGTTCGATTCGTTTGGCACGAACATGGTCATTATCTTTCCCGAAGCGCAGCGAAAGGGCGGCGTTCGACAAGGTCGAAGTGTCACGCTCACTGCGGACGACGCACAGGCGATCGTTGACGAATGCGAAACAGTAATCGCTGCTTCGCCCATGGTGTTTTTCGGCGGCCACGTGATTTACGGCAACGCCAATTGGCCTCCAAACGAAATCATTGGAGTGGGCGAGCAGTACCTGACGGTGCGAAATTGGAGCATTCGATACGGCGAGTTCTTCGACGATCGGCAAATCGATTCCGCAGCGAAGGTTTGCGTGATTGGCCAAACGATCGTGGCCAAGCTATTTCAGACGACAAACCCACTGGGCGAAACGATTCGCATCGGCAACATTCCATTTCGCGTGGTCGGAGTTTTGGAACCGAAAGGCGCAGCGCTCGGCGGTGAGGATCAAGACAACATCGTTTTGATGCCCGTGACAACGGTTCGGAAGCGATTGTACGGATCGAACTTTGAGGACGTTCACGTGATCTTCGCATCGGCCAGGTCCGCGAATGAAACGGATGACGCGCGAGACGAAATCGAACGATTGCTTTTGGACCGGCACAACATTGACTTCAAAGACGAAGCCGATTTCCGCGTGCGAGATTCTGCAGAGTTCGCGGCAATACTGAAAACAGTCACCGGAATCTTGACGCTTCTTCTGTCTTCGATCGCAGGGATTTCGCTGTTGGTCGGCGGCGTTGGGATCATGAATATCATGCTCGTTTCGGTCACGGAACGAACTCGCGAAATTGGAATCCGGATGGCCGTTGGCGCCCGGGGCCGTGACATCTTGTGGCAGTTTTTGATCGAGTCCGTGATGCTTTCATGTATCGGCGGTTTGATCGGACTAGGGATTGGGATCGCCGCTTCAGCCGGTGCGACCGTCGCGTTGAATGCGTGGATGAGTGGCACAAGTGACGCCGAATGGCCGCTTGTCGTTTCGCTGCCGGCCGCCGGAATCGCGATTCTGTTTGCCGCCGCAGTTGGGATTTTCTTTGGCTACTATCCGGCTCGCCGCGCAAGCAAGCTTGATCCGATTGATGCATTGAGGTTCGAGTAACCATCGATGCAAGTGTTCGTGTACGAGTTCGTTTCTGGCGGAGGCCTATGGTCCAAACCCGATTGGGGTCAGCCATCAGGTTCTTTGCTCGCCGAAGGTTTGGCCATGTTCAACGCCGTTGCCGAGGACTTCGCTGCGTTGAAAGATGTGGACGTTGTCACGACTCGTGATTGCCGCATTGTCGATCACTTGGCAATAGATGGGCTGCGATCGTATTCGGTCGATTCGCCGGAAACGGATGTCGAAACATTTCGTCGTTTGGCGGGAGACTCAGACGCGACTCTCGTCATTGCCCCAGAGATCGATGGCGTGCTGATCGCACGCTGCGACCAAGTCATCAAAGCTGGTGGGCGACTGCTGGCCACGGACGTCGATTTCGTCCGGCTGGCGTCTGACAAGTACTCGACAGCGAAAGCTCTGACTCGTGCGCACATTCCGACGATTCCAACGTTGCTCGGCAACGATCCCTCAATTGAAGAATTGGAACCGCCGTTGATCGTGAAGCTTCGATTCGGCGCCGGATCGCTGGGTGTTCGTCGAGTTGAATCTGCGATCGAATTAACAGCAGCAGAACGCGGCGACAATTTTTGCGTGCAACAGTTTCAAGCTGGACGGCCGGCAAGTGTCACTGCGCTTCGCGGCAAGAATTCACACGCCGTGTTTCCTCCGTTTTGGCAGCGGTTTAGAGACCCTGGATTTGAATACATTGGTGGCTCGTTGATCGGAGAAGCTGACTTAATTGCAAGGGCCGAGTGGCTGGCAGAAGCTGTAGTCGATCGTCTGCCAAAAGCGATCGGTTACTTCGGAATCGATATCTTGCTGGGATCTACTCCGAACGATGACCGCATCGTTGAGATCAATCCGAGGTTGACGACCTCTTATGTCGGGCTCCGGGCTTGCGTTAGAGGGAACTTGGCAGAGGCGATGTTGTGGTGTCAAACTGGTGAACCCTTCAATCTTCCCAGGAAACCGCCCACGACGTTATCCTTTTCCGCGATGGGCGAAGTGACGGTTGGCCAAATTGGCTGACAGGTA
>JAGQPC010001076.1 GCA_020426925.1 Planctomycetales bacterium
ACCAATTAGGCTCAGCTCAGAATCGGCGACGCTGTAAACCTGCGTTTCTTCACCACTGCGAGGGTTGAAACCGATGCCCTCCAAAATCTCATTTCGGGCAAGGTCCGGCGTGGTCGTGATGTCAAAGCCATGTCGTTGCATGACGTCGAGCGCATATCGCTGCAGCGCATAATCGAGCAGCACGCCATCGTTTCGCAAAAAGTAAAAGCCTGTTCCTGTCGTCTTGGCCGCAGATGCGAAATCGATCAAATTGTGCTTTTCGGAAAGTTCAACATGATCCAGCGCCTTGAAATCGAACTCGCGAATAGCGGTTGATCCTCGGCCAACCTCCAAATTTGATTTGTCGTCGACTCCAATTGGAGCGTCCGGGTGCGCCATGTTGGGAATGGCTCGCTGAATCGCGATGAGCTCTTCCAGTAGTTGATCGTGGTCGGCTTGTGCCGCGTCTTTTTGCTCACGGAGTCGTCGCCCTTCGTCTTTGCGTGCTTCTCGTTCATCTGCGTCTTTCGCTTTGCCGATCGATTTCGAAACTTCGTTGGCTTGGCGATTGAGTTCTTGCACATCATTTAGTTTTGAGCGGCAGAGCTCGTCGAGTTCGACAAACCGATCAACGTCGGCCTTCATTCCGCGATCATCGCAGTTCTTCTTTACGGCTGATACGTTTTCAACAATGAATTTTCGGTCGAGCATGAGAGTAACTTTGATTCGATGTTTGCGTCAGATTAAGAACCAACAACTATGCTGAAGGTTCGATTCGGCTAAGCTCTTGCCAAAGACGAGCACTTGCCTTGATGCCTCGAT
This sequence comes from Planctomycetales bacterium, assembly GCA_020426925.1. Taxonomy (GTDB): domain Bacteria; phylum Planctomycetota; class Planctomycetia; order Pirellulales; family Pirellulaceae; genus JAGQPC01. The sequence goes on from JAGQPC010001076.1 coordinate 802, forward strand.
GGTAATCCGCAAGCGAAAACTTTTCGTTCGGACTGTGAGTGTTGTCGTCGTCCAGACCCCAGCCGAGCAGCAACGTGTCAACGTGCAGCTTGTCCGCAAAGGTATTCACAATGGGAATGGAGCCACCTTCACGAATGAACACCGGTGAATGGCCGAAACCTTTTTCGATTGCTCGCGCGGCAGCGTCCATGTACGGGCTATCTAGAGGAATCACCAATCCCGGTGCGTGGTGCATTTCTTGTAGTTCAACGACGATGCCCGGAGGACAAAGCTCGTTCAGTTTTTCTCGCAGCGCCTCAGCGACCTTTGTGGGGTCTTGCTTAGGAACGAGACGAAAACTGAATTTCGCAGAAGCCCGCGCTGGCAAAACAGTTTTGGCACCTTCGCCCTGATAACCACTAGTCATCCCGTTAATGTCGAACGTTGGCCGAGCCCAGCGACGCTCCAACGTAGAGTAGCCTGCCTCGCCAGTAACGCCATCGACTCCCACTTGCTCCATGAACGATCGTTCACTGAACGGCAGATCCGAAAACTGAGCTCGCTCACGATCCGACAGCGGCACGACATCGTCGTAGAAGCCTGGAATCTGAACGCGTCCTTTCTCATCAATCAGAGATGCCAGCATTTTGCACAGCGTGTTTGCCGGATTCGTGATTGCTCCACCGAAAACACCCGAATGTAAATCTTGTTTGGGTCCGGTCAGCAAGAGTTCAAAGTAGGCGATGCCTTTGAGCCCGTAAGTGATCGCTGGCCGCCCGCGTGCAAACTGACTGGTGTCGCTGATTACGACAATATCACAGTTCAGTTTTTTGACGGCAGCGGCGGACTCAAGATAATCATAGAGGCCTTCGCTGCCAACTTCTTCTTCGCCTTCAATCAAGAACTTCACTTGAATCGGAAGCTTGCCTAGCGACTGGATCCACGATTGAACGCTCTTCACGTGCGTCAGCATTTGCCCTTTGTCGTCAGTAGCACCTCGAGCGTAAATGTTGCCGTTGCGCTCCGTCGGTTCAAACGGAGGACTGACCCATTCGTCGAGCGGATCAGGCGGCTGCACGTCGTAATGGCCATAGACAAGCGCGATTGGCTTACCAGTAACGGGCGGAGTTTCCGCGTACACAAGCGGTTGACCAATTGTTTCGATGATCTCCGTTTCCAGATCCAAACTGCGAAACTGATCTGCGACCCACTCGGCCGCTTTACGCACCTCGCCCCGATATTGTCTGTCTGTGCTGATACTGGGAATTCGCAGCAGGTCGCAGAGATCCTGTTCGAACGCCGATCGATTAGCCGCGATGAACTCTTCAAGTTTCTGCATCTGAACTACCTGCGTTGCTTAATCTGCAAAATCCCACATGTGTAACGATCCCTAAGCATAAAGTGCCGCTCAGTCGCTCGGAATAGTACTTCACGTGGCCCGCAGACCAAATATAATGATCGTGCTTTTTTTAGGAGTTAAGCCGGTTTCACAGCCGGCCTGTCTGCGGTCGAAAACCACGGGAGCGGTAAAGCGTGTTTGAGGAACGAGAGTCTGACGTCGCGGTTATCGACATCGACCGCGAAGAAGAACAGCAAAAAAATAGCAAACGCAAGCCTCAGCCTCGATACAACGTCGTCTTGTGGGACGACAACGACCATACGTATTCGTACGTCATTCGCATGTTACGGTCGTTGTTTAACGTTTCGCATTCTCGTGCTTATCAGTTGGCTCGTGCCGTCGACGATCACGGTCGGTGTATCTGCCTAACGACCTCGTTTGAGCACGCCGAATTAAAACGAGATCAGATCCATTCGTTCGGAAAAGACCATCTAGTCGCGGGATCTGCCGGTTCGATGTCTTCGTCAATCGAGCCAGTGGCTGACGAATAGCCGAAATTGTCTCGATTGCCCAAGTATTTCTTGCGTATGCCAATGTTGCGTGGGCAAGACTTCTACAGGTTTGGTGTTGCGTTCTGGCGTCAATTCTTGTGCCGGTCGGAGCTATCTGCGTGCCGGTATCGCACAGAGTTTTCGAATGACGGCTACCCGCACTGAAACGATGTGAAATCGCATCAAAACCCATGCTCGCGCCTGCACATTCCTGACAACCTCACCAAGATTGGCTGTTTGGCTGTCGGAAGGTCGGCACGGAGTTCAGTTGACTAACGGCCAAAACGTATGTTTGGGAGGAAAAAATGATGACGACCACTTATGAATTTGACCGGCTTTTCCTCGCGCTCGTGCAGCTGCAACCCAGTCTGGGCATATCGTCCCGGACTCTAACTTGTCGTTTGGCGTTCGCCTAGTGCAGTGAATCGGCGTCTCCGTTGGCGTACTGTGATTGACAACAATGATTAGCCTTATCCGCCTCTTACGTAAGCGGTTGAGTCAGGGCCTGCACCCTGTCAACTGCGCGAACATCGACGTTGCTCTTTTAGACAGTCGAATTCTCTTTAGCGCAAACCCGCTTGCAATGACGATTGAAACGGCTGAAGACGCGCCTGCCTTCGACGTTGATCTGGAAGACATTTTTACGATCGACGACAACAATCCAGACACAGTCTTTCAGGTTCAATCTCATTCGAACGAACACATCCAATCGCTCACGATCGAAGACGGGCACCTGCAAATCGAATTGAAGGGCGATGCAAATGGCCAGGCCGAGATCTCTCTTCTGGCGAGCATTGGCGCCGTTTCACAAGAGCTTGAACTAACGCTGGACATCGAGGCGGTTAACGACGCGCCCGAATTCCTCGGCTTCACAAACGTAACGTCGACTCAAAACTTCACGACGGTCGATCTGTTCGCGGCATTCGAAGACGTAGAAGATGACGATCAAAGTCTGACGTTCAGCGTCGCGTCGATGTCGGATGCATTCTCATCCGCATCAATCGACCAGGAAACAGGAATCTTGACGCTGTTCCATAGCTCCAATGCAAGCGGCGTAGCGGACGTAGTAGTCACCGCAACCGACACGGGCGGACTGACTACTGGAGAAGCTGCACCGGAAGGCTTCCAAGTCTATGATTCCATGATCTTGAAGCCAAATGCTGACATGCCTTCTCCAGCAGATTTGGGTCTGACAAAGTTGCAGTTTTGGACCAGCTGGTATTTCTTTGAGCACGACGGAACAAGCTACGACACTTCGGAGCTGGATGCGGACGGGTTTGCCCACAAGATATTGAAGTACGCGAGTAACCGCAGCAAAATCGTGTTCGACATCGAGAACGACTACTACACGAACACTCCGGAGGGTCGCGACCGATTTGCTGAAGTTCTGGACATCGCGAACGAGCTTCGACCGAATTTGGATATCGGGATTTATCGAATCCTTCCAGAGCGTCAATGGTACAACCCAGTGAATTGGGCGCGAGCCCAAGAGGATTCGGCCCTCGGCCTGCAAACATGGTTCTCCCGCGACTACGACTACTTCAAGGACGGCTATGACCGGTGGCTGGAACGAAATGCTCAGTATCGAGAGCAAACCGTAAGTGCGGAGTTCGGCGGACAAACAGTTGCCGACATGGTCGATACAATTTATCCATCGCTATACACATTCTTTTTTGACAATGTCCGATCGAGTTCGCGTCACTA
>JAGQPC010001077.1 GCA_020426925.1 Planctomycetales bacterium
TACGAAATGGCGTTTCGCATGCAAAGCTCAGTTCCGGATCTCACCGATTTCGGCCAAGAAGAAAAGCACGTTCTGGACATGTACGGGCCCGACGTCAACACTCCCGGAACGTTCGCGGCAAGCTGTTTACTAGCTCGGCGGATGGCAGAGCGAGGAGTGCAGTGCATTCAACTGTTCCATCGAGGATGGGACCAGCACAACAATCTTCCTCGTGACATTCGCAATCAATGTCGAGACATCGACCAACCGACACAGGCGTTAATCGAAGACCTGCGACAACGCGACATGCTGAAAGACACGCTGATCGTCTGGGGCGGAGAGTTTGGTCGAACGGTTTACTGTCAGGGAAAACTCGCCAGAGACAATTACGGGCGAGATCATCATCCTCGTTGCTTCACGATGTGGATGGCAGGCGGAGGCGTGCAAGGAGGCCGATCGATCGGAATGACCGACGACTTCAGCTACAACATCGTCGAAGACCCCGTCAACATTGCCGACGTGAACAACACGATTTTGCACTGCCTGGGCATCGACAACGAACGTTTGTCCGTGAAGTTCCAGGGACTCGACGCTCGTATCACAGGCGTCGAGGACTGCCGAGTGCTGGAGGAGATTTTGAGTTAAGCGCCGCTCGTCCAATCAGATCGCTCGGTGTGCAACGACGCTGTCTCGTCGGCACGTTCATCGCTGCCAGCCTTCGATTTTGAAGACGCGTTCTGCAAGCTTCCGATCCGGATTGTCAGAATCGGGCTGGAACCACACTTCGAAGCGAGCGGCATAGGGTTTACACCCCAATCTCCTTCATAAATTGTGAATCCCGCTCTGGAGGCGAATCGTTCTGTCGGATCGGGCGACCACGTCATTCGAGTTTTTGACGTCTCTTCAAGTCTGCTCACCGATAGTGGCGTTTCATTCGTGACTTCGAACGCCTTCAGATAAACCGAACCTGATTCACCAGGATTCAGCAAATACGCCACTTGATAGATTCCGGGCTGCATGCCTGTCAGCAATCGGAAAGGACAATTCTCTCCACCCGCGAGGCGGCTTGCTAACTCCCGAGCTCTCATACGCGCCGTTGCCAGCGCGGCTGCTGGGTCTTGCACAAAGAGGGCGAACTCTTGTTCCAATGCAGTCAAAGTAGCTTTGGTTACTCGCCGTTCAGGTTTTTCAGATTGCTCAAATACTTCCAACCACACTCCGCCGCACTCAATCGTTACACGACTCTCAGCGAGATCGTTACCTCTGCTCATCTTCGTCTTTACTGGCCGGTCACCTTCTTTCACATGTTGCACGCCATGCCGACTCCAGTCTCTTCGATCCAAACACAGCAGGCAACGAGTCTGAAAACGGCAATCGTCAGAGAAATCCGAGATGTAGCCATGGAGCGTATTTCGCGGTTCGCCTCCGTAACTCCAGCGGCGTGACGCGAAGTTGTTGCCACGCTCGTTGAAGACGTGCCAATCCGGAGACTTTTTCTATTCGTTGCTGCAATCGATCTTCAGCGAAACTGCTCCTGCAATGAAGCTCTGGACTTGCCTGCCCCTTCGTTCAAGTATAGCCGAACAGAGTTATGGCATTTCATGACTCCGTGTTCGCACAAACAAGACTGAAACACTGATTTTGAGGCTTTTCCAAGACAATTCAACGCTCGGGCAGATGGCCACGGCATCGTGCCCCGCCGTGCCGCGCAGGCACTGTTTCTACGACTTGGTGCGGCGGTTGAGTTTTGGTGTGTACTCTCGCTTGCTTTCGTGAATATCGGTGTGAGCACGAAGTCGATATCGCGGATATCACGTTTTGACCGGCGATTGTGTGGTGGAGTTCTGCGATTCAGTCGCGACGAACACCTGAACACGGTTTGTATTCTGCATTGACCGCGGCCCGCTTCCTGCTCTTTTGAAAACTACCCGAATTCGCACGAAAGGACTGCAACAATGGGCAAAGTAACTCGCGCACTGCTAATGTTTTCGATCGGAGCTTCCGCGTACGCCAACCCAACCGTGATGTACGACACAACGACCTGGCACGCGACCGAGATCCGTGATTTACAGGTCGGTGGAGTAGCGTACAACGTCGAGATTTTACCCGGCAGCTACAACTCGGTTTTTCGTAACCAGCCGCCAATTTTCCTGGGCAATCCAGCACGAGCAAGTCTCGCTGCGAACGCAATGCGAGACGTTTTGAATAACGAGCCCATGGTTCCCGAAATCGGTGACGGAACCTCCGAAGTACTGTGGACGCCTCATACGTTGCCCAGCCGTGGTGAGTTTCAAGCCGCGCAGCGAGGCCACAATACCGACGCGGATCCGTGGCAGTCATACGCCGATTTCGTTGGTAGTCGCGGTACCGACTTTTCGGGTGCTCCACACAGTTGGCTGTTCGCGAAAGTGCACCAAGGTCCGAAAGTTGTCTATGACCCCAGATCTGGATACGCGACTGGAATTCTCGATGTTTCGGCCAACGGAAAAACCTACGACGTCAACTTTCACCGAGGCAGCTATCAGCAAGTGTTTGGCTCGCATCGGCCGACGTTTCTGACCAACCAGCCAAACGCAGCCTCGGCGGCAACTGCGATCATGAACATTCTGAACGCGGAGCCAGCCGTTCCGGAAATCGCCGCTGGCTCGTCCGAAGTTTTGTGGGTCCCTCACACGAAAACACGTGGAGGCTTTGTTACGGAACAACGCGGCCACGACACGGACGCCGCTCCGTGGCAGTCGTATGCCGACTTTTCAGGTTCTGCGTCCGTCGACTTTTCCGGTGCTCCTCATAGCTGGCTGTTCGCGACGTTCGACGACGGTTCGCCAAAAGTGATTTACGACATTGACTCCGGCCATGCGACGGGCATCGTTGGCCTGTCAGTCGGCGGCACCGAATACAACGTGGGCTTTTTTGCTGACAGCTTTGACTCGGCATACGCGTCGCACAAACCGACGTTCCTTGGCGAACCAGGGCTGGCGGCCGCTGCCGGTAATGCAGTCATGAAAGTGCTGAACGACGAGCCCTTCGTTCCTCGGGTGTCAAAAGGCGATTCCGAGGTTCTATGGATTCCGCATACTGTTGAGCGGGGGAACAGATTCCTCGCCAGCCAACGTGGTCACAACACAACCGTTGATCCGTGGCAGCCCTACGCAGATTTTTCCGGTATGCAGAATGTCGATTTTTCGAGTCCGCCGAACAGCTGGTTGTTCGCCAAGTTTTCGGATGTCGCTGGCGACTTCAATTTCAACCAAGTGCTCGACGTCGATGACATCAATAGCCTGACGGAAACGGTGCTCGACGGTAATCGAAACTTGTTGTTTGACGTGACTAAGGATGGATTTGTTAATCACGATGACCACAGGTTTTGGGTTAAGAAGCTCAGAATGACTTGGTTTGGCGATTCGAATCTTGACGGCGAATTCAACACGGCCGACTTCGTCCAAGTGTTCCAATCGGGCCATTACGAGGACGGACTCGTGAGGAATTCTGGGTGGGAACACGGAGATTGGAACGGCGACGGAGAATTCGA
>JAGQPC010001078.1 GCA_020426925.1 Planctomycetales bacterium
AGTGGAAGTTGCTAAACTTCCTGCGTTTCGCGATCTTTAGCAACTTCCATTACGGATTCTTATGAATCGACATACTGCAATTCGAACTCCGTTCGCTTGATCAAGTGTGCCATTAGCGTACCATCGAACTTCTACCGTGCGAATTAGCACGAAGCTACTAGATTACGTGTGCAGAATCGAGAGCTGAGATATACTCGACGGCGGATCAACTTTGACGAATGTGATGAGGCGACCATGCGCGGGAAATTGGTGCAATCTATTCTGCTGGTTCTTTCGGTCACGCCTCAACTGTGGCCTCAACAACGGCAGGCGGCCGCAGTTCCGGACGACGCGATTGTCGACAAAGATGTCGTTTACGAAACGCTCGGCGATCGCCAACTGAAACTCGATTTGTATCGGCCTTACCAATCGACCGAACCGCTGCCACTCGTCATCTGGGTTCACGGTGGAGCCTGGCAAGCAGGATCAAAGAACGGTCCGAATCCGGCACTGAGTCTTTTGCAGCGAGGCTACGCTGTTGCGTCCGTGGAATATCGTCTCAGCGGTGAAGCGATTTTTCCGGCAGCGATTGAGGACTGCAAAGCGGCGGTTTGCTTTTTGCGTTTGCACGCCGATCGCTATGGACTGGATCCGCATCGATTTGGAGCGTGGGGTGCGTCAGCGGGCGGGCATCTTGTCTCATTGCTCGGGACCACAATCGACGTTGCCGAGTTCGACACTCACCCAATTTCGCAAAAAACGACCGCAACGATTCACGCCGTCTGCAATTGGTTTGGGCCGTCTGATTTCCTGCGAATGAACGGATTCGCCAGTGTGATTGATCACGATGCGGCGAATTCGCCCGAATCGCGGTTCATCGGCGGTGCCATCCAGGAAAATAAGCAAAAGAGTCGGCGTGCCAACCCGATCACCTACATCACGGCAGGTGATCCTCCGATGTTGCATGTGCACGGAGATGCTGATCGCTTGGTGCCGTTTAATCAAAGCGAGCTCTTGCATGATGCTTTGCAAAAACGAAGGGTCCCATCGACGTTGCACAAAGTCGTTGGCGGCGACCATGGTTTTGGGAAAGGCGAGGAAACGCGTCAGCAGCTAATCGATCGGTCAATGGATTTTTTCGATCGCGTCCTGAAGCCTCGAACTCAGCACCCAAAACACGACAACTCTGCAATTCGCAAGGCTCCACAAAACGCGAAGAATGTTTTGCTGCTCATTTCCGATGACTTGCGAGCCAGTGCACTCGGTTGCTACGGAGACAAGTTCTGCAGGTCGCCAAACATCGATGAGCTCGCAGCCAGAGGCCTGGTCTTCGATCGAGCCTATTGCCAAGGTACGGCTTGTGGTCCTTCGAGACGTTCGTTCATGTTCAGCCGCTATCGAGGAAAAGCTCCGACGAATCTCGCACAGCACTTTCGAGAAAACGGTTGGTTCAGTGCGCGAGTTGGCAAGGTCTATCACATGCGAGTTCCCGGAGACATCATCGCCGGATCGAACGGCGACGACGAAGATTCGTCGTGGACCGAACGATACAACTCCGCCGGTCAGGAAGCACACACTCCGGGCGAATACGCGTGCCTGAATCTGGACGACTTTCGCACCGATCTGCAAAACAGGCAGTCGACCGCGATGCCTCATCGCCCGTATGTCTCGGTCCAATACGATGGCAGCGGAGAAGACCAGCCGGATTTCAAGACCGCGACGAAAACAATCGAGCTACTGAACGCTCACGCCAACGAACCGTTTTTTATCGCTGCCGGATTCGTACGCCCGCATTATCCGATGGTTGCACCGCGTCAATATTTTGAAGGGTATGATTGGCAGGATTTGCAGCTTCCACCTCAAGTTAAGGACGACTTGCTGGACATCCCAAAGTTGGGACGCAGTCGCAGCCGATCCGAGTTGAATGGCTTATCGCAATTCCCGAACAACCAAAAACGGATGTGGGCAGCGTACTATGCCTCGATCTCGTTCATGGATCAGCAAGTAGGTCGAGTGCTGAAGGAGCTGGACCGACTCGGTTTGCGAGACAGCACGGCAATCGTGTTCACCAGCGACCATGGATATCATTTGGGCGATCACACGTTCTGGCAGAAAGCCGACCTTCACGAAGAAGTCGTCCGCGTCCCACTGATTCTGTCACTGCCGGGCGAAAGCGCTAATCGCACTAACTCGATTGTTGAACTGGTCGACCTGTTTCCGACGTTGGCAGAGTGGGTTGGTCTTGATGTACCGTCAAACGTACATGGAACAAGCTTGCTGCCGCTGGTCAAAGATCCTAATGCCACAGTCAAGGATGGGGCGATCTCGTTCGCAAATGGCGAGTCGTGGAGAACTGCCCACTGGTCCTACATGCGATACAACGATGGCTCTGAAGAACTCTACGACATGCAGAACGATCCTTACCAACTTTCGAATCTCGCAGACTCACCGCAGCACGCCGACCAAAAACAGCGTCTTCGCGAGGAGCTTGAGTCGCGACTGAAAAACGTCACGGCGTTGTGACAGGTTACCTGATGTGAAAAAGCTGGTTGTTTCGGCATTTGAATTGAAGCCGATCGTTGAAGCAGCTAAACTTACAAGGTGCGGCAACCTATGCCACGTTTGAAATGGTGGATGAGTTGAACTCAGGAGTTTTTATGCCAGTTGAATTGCCATTGGAAAAGATGACACTTGCCGACAAGTTGGAGGCGATGGAACTTCTCTGGGCGGACATTTCAAAACGGCCTGGTGATCTTCCATCTCCTGATTGGCACAAAGATATCCTGGATGAACGTCGGCGGCGTGCTGACGCAGGGGAGCTGAAATTCCTCGACTGGGACTCTGCCATCGCAGACCTGCGAAAGGAAGTGCGTGGAGATTCGGATACTTGAAGCGGCGAAGGAAGACTTACACGTCAAGGCTGGAAGTTCTACGAATGGAACGCAGCCGGACTCGGCGATTACTTCCTTGACTGTATCCACGCCGACGTACAATCGCTGAGGCTTTACGCGGGAAGTCACGCGATGTCCGAAGGCTTTCATCGGATGCTGGCCAAACGTTTCCCTTTCGCAGTCTACTACTTGGTCGATGGCGGTACGGTCGACGTTTACGCGATCTTGGACTGTAGACGTGACCCGGCCTGGATCGTCACGCGTTTGGATTCGTCCCGGAAACAGTCGTGACGGAGTCTCACATCGCCGCACAGTCACCCCTGAGTTATACGAAGCGAGTCGCCACGCAATCGTGTCACTTGCAGCTGGCAGTCGCTCATTACTTTTCGTTTACTTCGCCTTTTTCGTTATGTCATCGCGGTCGACGTCCCTGTCAAACAACATCGCCGCTGCAATTGTTGCCTTGCCAATCGTTGTCACTCGGTTTGACGGTTCGACTTGTTCTGCTGCGTTGACGTAGCCGCCGCGACGGAATGCTCGGACCAGATCGAATGCGTCGAATTCGCCGTCACAGTTCCAATCGCCTTCGGCCCAGGTGGAGTTTCGCGGAATGTCGTCTTCGTATTCGCCGGCTTGCCAAATCGCGACCAGGTCTCCACTATCGAACTGTTTATCAAGATTCGCGTCGCCCGGAACCGTGCCAAATACTTGCTCGATCAACCTGTCGAGATCATTCAGCGTAAGACGCTGATCGCCATCTCGATCCATCAACGCATCGTATACGCCGCCACGCATGGTGGAACACAAGAGATCGATGTCTTGTACGTCGGTGACATTATCGAGATTCAAGTCTCCGTCGATCGGACGGAAGTTCGCAAAGTCGAACGAAGTTGCAGCGTTTGCCGAGACAGTGACGGGCGACAGCAAGTCTGCCGGCGCAATCTGCGCCATGCCACTGAGTAACCGCTGCCGAATTGAATAGTCATCGACTACCGCCACGTCAAACGAGTAGATACCAGTCTCCGTCTCTGGATCGATCGTTCCATCGTTATTCAGATCCCGATTTTCGCTCAACGCAAGGTACTGTCGTCGAGTGTTGAATATTTCTATGCGGACGCCATTGATTCCAGGTTCACCGGGATCGCGTTGCCCGTTCATGTTCCTATCGTCGAAGACTTGTCCCTGAACAGATCCGGCGACAGGCGGCTGAAATCCAAATTCGATCGTTGTCGTGGCGCCTTCAGAAACAGTCGTTGCGACTTCGGGTGTTGTTGTGGCTGTCCAGTCGTTTGTTGGCGGAGCAGATGAAACGACGTAGTCGCCGATGGTCAGGTCAGAGAATGTAAAACGACCAGCTTCGCTCGGGTCAACCGTTCCGTCTTGATTTAGATCGCTAGAAATCGACCGCGCACTTCCGATAAATGCACGATTAGCATCTTGTAGCCGAAGCAGAACACCGTCGAGCGGCAACTCGTCGGCATCTCGGGTACCGTTTCCATTGTCATCTCGGAAAGCTGTCGCCTCGATCGCGCCTGGTGCGATACGAGAAACGCCAAGCGGGGTGATATCAAGCACGTCTCCCTCGGCGACAGTAAACTCGAAACCACCTACATGATTCGTTCGAAGGAATTCGACTTCTGACCTGTCGAAAGAAACGCGATACGCTCCCGGCGTGAGTTGGTTAGCGAAAAACCGGCCTGATTCAGTCACTGGATCGATCGTTCCATCTTCGTTTGCGTCAAAGCCTTCTGAAACAATACGTCGGACAAAGCCTGTGTCCAATGACTCCAGTTTCAGCGGTAGACCATCAATTCCAGTTTCGCCTGCGTCACGCACACCATTTCGATTGATGTCGTCAAACAGTTGGCCCGAAGCACTGGCTGGCACTCCATCAAAACAATCGACGCAAGCAAAACTGACCGGACCGAGTCCACCGCCGACGACCAATGAACCATCGACGCGCAAATCGTTCAGCAGAAACTCTTCGGAAAGTCCCGGCTGAATGACAGACTGTGCGTTAGCCGCGTTGAACTCAAGTGCTGCAAACCCGGATGGGTCGAGTCGAAAAATACTCCCGCTGGTGTAGACGTCGAATAATCCAGGAAGGCTGTGAGGCCTGATCGCACCGATTTCCGAATCGATCGGTCCAAGAAAAATGTTTTCGGTTGACGCAAGATGAAACGTAGACAGCGCGTTGTCCGATTCGATCTGCAAGCTTCCCGAAAACGACTCGTAGAAGACTCGCACCGCAGCTGCTTCTGTAACGAACGGCGCGAGTTCATTCTTGGCTGGCCCAGGATCATCGGAATATGGGCCTTGCATAAAAGTACCGGCTACGAAAGCAGCTACATAGTCGCCAGAGTTGTATTCTCCATCGCCCGCTGGCGGCGCGCCGGCTGTTCCTCCAGGAGCGCCGTTCCAGTCGCCTTCCTCCCACGTCGCTGCCTCGCCAGTTTCAAATTTCCCCGATTTCATTGACAAGATGAAATCGGCTTCGTCGAACCGGTAATCCTGATTCGCATCACCAGCCATCAGATCGCCCGCGAGCATATGTCTAGCTTCCAGTGACTCCAGCGAGGCCTTTCCGCTCGTCCTTGCTCTACCAGTGCGTCGTGTTTTTCGATATTGCTTTAGCATGACGATGCCTCCGATCTCGTTGTCGGTGCTTCTCCGCTTCGATAAACCGTGGGCTCGTCGTGCTGTTTTTTGCGCCGCGCAACCAACAGGCCAACGCAAGCTAAAGCGGCAAGGGACGAAGACGATGGCTCCGGTAGAAAAACCTGAAAACCGATATCAACGAAGAAGGCGCCTCCGGTCGCTGTGGACCCATCGATCACCAATTCATTTTGCAGCTCTGCAAGGCTAAGTCCTGGTGGCAGTACGCCTTGGAATAATTGATCGCCGAAACCGGCTGGATCGAGTTTGAAGATTTTGTCGTCGTTGAAGACATCAAATAGTCCGCCGAGTGACTCCGGTCTTTCGCCCGTAATCAGTCCCGACAACGATTTTATTTCCAGTGTTGTAATCAAGTCGCCAACTGCGACGACATAAAGGTCTCCTGTGTCTGGCGAGTAGATCAGTTGCACGCCTCCAAATCCTCCCGGTGGCGGTGGAAATGGATCGAGCAGATTCGGAACGTTGAAACTTGGCTCCTCGCACGCTGACAGGATACGTGATCCATTGATGAGGACTCGGTCAATGTCGCCGCCGTCCAGGAACGTTCCTGCAACGCACAAGTCCCTTCGTAGCTGCGTAGCCGAAAGACCTGGTGTAATGGTGCCGAGTTCAACGTCATGAAAACCTGCGACGTCCAGTTTGAAAACGCGATCAGACCGGAAGACGTCGAATTGCCCGCTCAAATCTGCTGGGCGGTCGCCCGTAAACCGATCAGCTACTGAATTCATCAAAAACGTCGAAAGCGTAGAATCTTCTCGAACAGCCAACGTCAACTGACCAGTATCCGAATCGTACAGCACTTCAACGGGTGGCACGGGCCTCGGCGGCGGAGGCGGAGTCGGATCGGGTAAATCAACGTCGCAGCTAGTCAGCCTGGCACCGCCGAAATACACGTCTTTGAGAAGTTCACCAGTCTTACGGGTTCCGACGACGCAAAGGTCTGCGACGAGATCTTCATTTGGCAAATTCGGTGGAACAACCGGGCCAAAATCGGTCGTTCGAAATCCGTTTGGATCTAGCTTGAATAACTTGTCCGAGCGAAACACATCAAACATGCCTGGCAACGTGTCTGGACGTTCGCCCGTGAAGATCTCCGTCGTCGATTGGATCTGGAGTGTCGTCACTGGAGGCAAAACTTCGGGCACAAAGAATGACAGACCTCCTGCTTCGGCATCATAATCCAGTCGGTACTGATTGGAATTGGGAGGCGGTGGGGCGCAACCGGTGATTCGAATTTCTCCGTCCAGTCCCGCTAGGTACACGTCACCAAGTGTACCGCCACCAGAACGTGAGCCATTTGCACACAGATCGTTCGCCAAGAAATCGAATTCAAGTCCTGGGGCCATGGCCGGTCCAAAATCGATCGGCCCAAAACCAGTAGCGTCGAGTTTGAACAGTTTAGTCGGGACAAAGACATCAAACAGACTCGTCAACGAGTCCGGCCGAGTCCCGGTAAACACGCTGGACTTCGAAACTAGCTCGAGCGTCGTCATTTGCGGCAAGGTGTCAGGGATGGTGACCGAAATGTCTCCTGAAGTCGGATCATAAGCCAGCGAATAATGATCCTGCGAATGACAATGTTTGATTGGCCAAAAAGATGCAAGCAACATCGTGACGGCAACAATTCTAGTTCGGCTCATTACACCATACTCCGGCGTCGTTGATCATGAGTACAAACGCAAAAGGCTGCTTGCCATTCTATCGACCTAGCTCAGAAAACACGGTTGTGCCACGGCGTGTGACGCAATGGGGCAATAAGAACGAATGCTATTCGCAGTCAGCCACGCTGGCTGATGGTGCTCCTGAAGACAGGCTCGATAGCATTAGCGTTACCCCCGACGTTCTAAAGACTTTTGCCCTGTTGGACGCTCATTCTATTGGACTGGCATGCATCGTCAACAAAATAATCCAGGCGCAATCAGTGAAATTCAGTTCGGCTGAGCGTCCTGCTCAACCGAACATGCTTGTTCCGCAAGGAATCAGCATTTCAGATCGACAAAAACATTCCTGTTTTGCAGTAAAGCGGGACTCGGCATGCATCGTCTCGACGCGTTTAGCCAACGTACTGCTGATCGAGTGCCATGCTGCTCATCGTCATCCGTTCGGGCATAATATGGTGTCTCGAAACGACCATCAAGAACGACGGAGCAATGCATGCGACCTTCTGACTTCACTCGACAAACGGATTCTGCGGTCTGGATTTTCTCTATCCTCGTTTTTGGTGTGTGGGTGTCGGCGAGCCGCAGCGATGACTGGCCACAACTGCTTGGTAACTCGCAGCATTCGGGGAACGCGTCTGCGTGTGTTGTTCCGGAAAACATTGGGCTGATCGGTGCTGTACCGCTGACGGACGCGGTCATGGCGTCACCCGTCGTGAGCGACGGCAGAGTCTTCGTCGTGGACGGATCAGGAGTCGTCACGGCGGTTGATGCGAAAACGTTAGATGTGCTTTGGAGATTCGAAACTCGTGGCGGTCACGGAAACTGCAACAACGTTGCTACGCCGGCGGTCGTTGGAAATCGGCTGCACGTCGGAACGATGGCTGGCTACTACAATGTGCTCGATGTCGCAAGCGGTGATGTGATTCGCGAAGTCGATTGCAAAGAACCGATCTTTTCCGCGCCTGTGGTTGGCGATGACCGCGTCTACTTCGCCACGCTGGGAGCACAAGTCTACGCCGTCAAACCTGACGGCGAAACGATTTGGACGTGGGACTTTGTGGAAGAGGTCATCGAGTTCGACGGGAATCGGTGGAGCGGCAAAGACTGGCTGGAGTTTCGCGGCGACCGAGTGACATGGCGAGACCATTTTGTATGCTCGCGAAATATTTGTTTGGTCGACAAAACGGTCGTCATTCCAGCGGGTGGACGAACGGTCTTTTTAGAAGATCGTGGAAGCTCGCCGCAGTTAAAGGTCGTTGGTGAAATCTCTGAGTACGCCGGGACTGAATTTCCGGCAACGTTTGGCCAGAGCGCGGATGATGACGGAAATGTTTATGTGCAGTGGCATCGACGCGACAACGCAGGGCGTGTTGAAGTCTTGCGTTTGAACGGTGAAAACCTGGATAGTCGTTTCGTGCCCGAAACGGAAACGTCGATCGACAAGCACGGCTTGTTGAGCTTCGCGTCAGTCAGCGTTCGAGACGGAGATGTTTATCGAGTCAAGCCAGAGCAGGGCAAAGGGCTCGTACGCCACGGCACAGCAAATGGCGATTCCGTCGTGCTTTGTGAAGCACCTTCTATTTGCCCGCCAGTTTTGACGAAGGAGCATGCCGTCTACGGAGGCTTGGACGGGAAGCTGTACATCGTTCCGTTGTCGGGCGGCGACGTTCGCTCGTTCGCCACAGCATTTGGTTCACCAATTATAGCGTCTGTCGCGATTGCAGACGAGCGAATCTACGCTGCGTGCGAAGACGGCTATCTGTATGTGTTTGGCGCGAATGGCTCCGCAGAATTGCCGACCGAAGACCTTCAGATGTGGAAGCCGCGCAGCAAGATCACGGGAAAATGGGCAGACCCCAAATTTGACTGGTACACGAACTACGGTGACTTTGGTGGGACGAATGCCAATGAGCAAGGTTTGGAACCGCCACTACGGATGCGTTGGGCGAGGAGACTCGAAGGCACTGTCAAGCACTTGCCAGTTTGCGGCGGCGGTCGACTCTACGTGCACACAGCGGAAGGCCAAATCCTTGCGGTCGAGCAAGACACCGGTCGACTTTTGTGGCGCCGGTATTGGCCGAACGTCTACTTGTCGTTTACATCGCCGCTCTACCACGACGGAAAGTTGCTGGTGCCGCAAGCCGGCTTGGACCAATCACGCGTGCGATGTCTCGACGCGGCCGCGGGCGATTTAATATGGGAAACGCCGTTCACAGGTTCGCCAAGTTGGAGCCGCCAATTCCCGCCGATGGTACACAATAACGTCGTGATCTACGCTTCCGGATCGGGTGAATATGCGGCGCAAGGAACAGAAACGCCTTTCATTTTCCGCGGCGAG